>NZ_JBSUQM010000015.1:0-137429 GCF_054065835.1 Nocardia citri | reverse complement strand
GGGTCTGGAAGAACGTCAAACACGACCGCATCGGCAAGATCGGCGTCACCAGCAAGGACGACCTGAAGAACAAGGCCACCAACGCATTACGGCGACTCCAGAAACTACCCGCCACAATCCGCGGCTTCTTCGCCGACCCGAATTTGGCCTACATCACCACCTGACTCGACCTATTTACGAACTCCTTAGTACTTCGAAAGAATTCACCGAATACTGCAGGAAAAGCGGCGTCCGTCGGTCGCTCGGCCGCACAGGAACATGCTTCGACAATGCCGTATCGGAATCGTTCTTCGCGACCTACAAGAAAGAACTGATCCACACCCGGCCCTGGCCGACGCTGACATCGCTACGGAAGGAGGCATTCGATTGGATCGAGTCCTACTATAATAGCCAACGGAGGCATTCGACGCTGGGTTATTTGACACCGCGAGAATATGCTTTAGGGTACAGGGAAATCAGTCAGATCGCGGCTTGATCCCGTGTCCACAAAAACGGGGACACTCCAGACGATCTTGCCCGGGTTATGCGTAGCGAGGGGCTTACGCCACGGCCCCAACGCTTCCGACAAGCCCTTGACCAGCCCGATCTTCTGCGCGGTGCGCACCAGCAACAGCGAACCCGCCTGCGCAACCAAACCCGACCCATCCCCGTCCGCGGCCAGCCGCGGATACCACGTAGAATCCTGCACCAGAAAGGTGTCCCTCACCTCGGGTAATTCAACCTTCGACAAGTCGAATTATCGCAGGTCAAGGCCACCTTTCGCCATTTAGAACAGACGGAAACTCAATTGCCATGAATGGCGCAGGCTAAATGCCGGCCTTGCAGCCGTGATGCAGGTCGCGATGTACAAAGATTACGTTCGCTGCACGCAGTCGCATATGCACGAAAGTGGACGATTGAACCGGTCGAACCATGGTGACCAGGTGCCTTGCCGTCCACTTTCGTGCACTGTGTACCCCGTCGCTCGTCTGTCTACGGAACGCCAATCCGGGATCTGGCATCAACTGGCGCTGGGTATCGACTACGTGCTGTTCATCGTCGCCCGCTTCCGCGAGGCGCCCACCACCGCTGAGAACCCACGCGCAGCGGTCGCCGAAACTATCGCCACTGCGGGCAAGGCCGTTGTGTTGTCCGGACTTACGGTCCTGGTCAACCTGTCAGCGGTCTGATCGTGCCCGCCCCCGCCGTGCGCACCACGGCTGTCGGCATCGTGTTCGCGGTCGCGTTGGTCCTGCTGGCCACCATGACTCTGTTGCCGACGGCGCTCGGCTCCTTGGGCAACAAGGTCAACGCGGGAGCGCTGCCGCACGCCAGCACCGTTCGCCGCGATTCGCCGCTTTGGGTCAACTGCTGCACGACAAGCCCTGGCCGTTCGCCATCAGCGCGCTGCTCGTGTTGATCGCCCCGACCGTGCCCGTCTTCAGCCTGAAGGTGGCCATGCCATCGATCCAAGTCGTGCCTGCCGACGTACCCGTGCGCCAAGGCTATGAACTGGTGCAATCCTAAATGGGCAAGGGCGCATCGGGAATGCTGCAGATCATCGCGCCCGGCGACCAGGCCGCGCAGGTCGCGCAGGTCGCTCAGCCGCCAAGACGGTTGCCGGCATCTCCATGGTCACCCCGGCCCAACCTGCCGGCGCGACAACACGGCCACCGCCGTTGCCGTACCGGCCATCACAAGGAAGTACGCGACATAGAGGGCGATCAGGATCACCATGTAGGCGTAGGCAATTCGATGACTGCCTTGCCGACGATCGAACCCTGTTCGAGAGCGGTAAGCGCGGCGCCCGCGTCGGCCAGTGCGTAGCGCACGCTCACATAGGGCCGGAATCCGGATCCGGCCAAGTCACTCAGCGCGGCCATGGTCTCCGCGAAAGCCGCAGGGCGAGAGCGCAGGTACTCCCCCACGCCACGCCGGTGACCGAGATATTGCGCAGCAGTAACCGATTGACCTTGATCGCGGGAATCCCTTCGCCCGAGGCGAAGCCGACCACCAGCAGCATCCCCTCGCTGGCCAGCACGCGAACCCCATCATCGAATGCCGCTCCCCCGACCGGATCCAGCACGTAATCCACACCCACCCCATCGGTGAGATCGCGAACCTGCTGGGCCCATCCGGGCGCGAGCCGAACCACGTGGTCCGCGCCAAGTGCCGTGAGTCGCTGTGCGACGCCTTTTCGGCGCGCCACCGCGATCACGGTGGCGCCCAGTGCCTTCGCAATCTGGATCGTGGCGGTTCCGATTCCACCGGCCGCACCGAGAACGAGAACGCTCTGTCCGGGACGGACAGCCGCACGCCGGGTCATCGCGAAGTGCGCTGTCTGGAAGTTCGCCGGCAGCGCGGCGGCTTCACCGAAATCGAGCTCCCAGGGTTTGGCAGCAACCATCTCGGGCGCGACAGCAACGAACTCCGCGTATCCGCCCAGTTCCGGGCAGAAGGCCACGACTTCGTCGCCCGGGGACAGCGCGGTGCCGACCGGCGCGGAGACCACGACGCCTCCACACCCGGCACAAACGGCGGCGAGACGCGCAGCTGGTACTGCCCGTATGTCATCAGCAGATCGGGGAAGTTGACGCCCACCGCGCGGACGGCCACGACGACCTTGTCTCGAGCGACGGGCACCGGCAGCGATGAAACGCGTAAGGCTGACGGACCAATCAGGTCCGTCGCCTGCACGGCCGCCATGTCCGCGACCTCAGACACCGAGTCCCACCGGGGTATCGTTCACGATCTGGTCCAGATACTCGGCCATACCGAACAATTCCGAGCCGTCGTCGGCGATCCAGCGAATCTGATTCTCGAGGATTCGCGTGATCTGCTCGGCCCTCGCGTCGTCGATTTTGCGGTGCCGCAGCGGCACGGTGGCTCCGACGTCGCCGATCATGCGCCAGCTCCGACCGTCTGCGGCAACAAGTTCCACAAGAATGCGACGCGGCGTGTGCTTCTCATCCCGTTCCGTGCTGACCCGGACATCGATGCAGCGGTGTACTACGAAGCCATCCCAGACGAATCCACCCGTCAGTGGCGCCCCGTTTTCGGCTCCGAAGTAGGCGCCCATGAACCCGAACCGGGGGCTCGAGCCGTGCAGCCACCGATAGAACCACGGCGCTTGCCACGACCGCGGGCCCCACGAGTGATCGCGCAACCCGGCGCCGGCGATCTCGAACAGGCTGCCGTCCACGGTGATCGTTCCCGCGACGGCCATGATCTGCTCGTAATGGTTGGGCGCGAACGCCGGACCATCGCCGTCGAAGTTCTCCGCGTGGGGATCGCAGAGCCGGGTGAAGGTCAGCTTCACGGCGCAATCGACCACCGGCGTACCCGCGAGTTTGCATGGGTCGGAAAGAATTTCGGGAGTATCGAGAAGATTCACCTCCCCATCGAAGGTGACGCCGAGCATGTCGAACGGCTCCACGACGCGGAATTCGAGGCCCGCTCCCGACATCGTCTCGTTCGTCTTCGCCGCGGGCCGCGCGAATCCGAAGGCGAGTCTCCCATCCGGAAGATAGAGGCACACCGTCCGCTCGCCACGTCCCTCGTTGGGGCGGTTGGCCAATCTGACGAATCCGCTGATCCGATTTCCTGGGGAGTGGAAATGAAAGTACATGGATTCGTTGAAGTTGGACTCGCTGCCGACCGGGTGCGTGAAGTCGTCCTCCGGCTTCACTGTTGATCTCCTCGGGTTGCGCTGCGGCTGCCGTGATGGGCTCCGTGGATGA
Organism: Nocardia citri; assembly: GCF_054065835.1. Lineage (NCBI taxonomy): Bacteria > Bacillati > Actinomycetota > Actinomycetes > Mycobacteriales > Nocardiaceae > Nocardia > Nocardia citri. The sequence continues at coordinate 133,710 of NZ_JBSUQM010000015.1, read as the reverse complement.
ACACGGCCGCCTCCTCGAGCAGGTAGCCGATGGTGGTGTCCAGTTCGGTGAGGTCGAGTGCACCGTGGTCGCCCATGGCTCCCGATCGACGGCGCAACAGCACGCCTTGCAGCAGCGTCGCCGCCCGCCAGTGCGAGAAGGCACGGTAGTAGCCGATCGAGTCGGCATTGAGGCCGGTTGCCGCGCAATACATGTCGATCAGCTCATCGCGGTTCGGGAAGCCGCCGGCCCGGGTAGGACTGGGCATGATGATCCGCGGTTCGCCGGGACCGCGCCAGTCATCGAGCAGCCAGGCCAGGTCCGCCAGCGGATCGCCCAGCGCCGCCAGTTCCCAGTCGAGGACGGCGGTGATCCGGCCGGACTCGACGAGCAGGTTCGACAATCGGTAGTCGCCATGCGTGATCACCGACCGCTGCTGCCGCGGCACCTCGGCCTCGAGCAATGACCGCACGTACTGCCAGATCCGGTCGTGCGAGCTCTGTTCACCCCACTGCGACCAGTTTCTGACCGCCCGCCGGATCTGCCGCGGTAGAAATTCGGTGTCAGGCCCGAGGTCATCCAGCCCCACGGCCACCGGCTCGAGGGAGTGCAGGCGCGCGAACACCTCGATCACCTGCCGTCCAAGCTGAAACCGCTGTGCCGGACTCAGCTCCACCGCATCCGTTTCCTTCTCCAGGGGCGCACCCGTCATTCGGGTCATGACATAGAAGGGGCCCGCCTTATCCGTCCCGATCACGGTCGGGAGCGGAATCCCGGTTTCGGCCAGTGCGTTCAGGATTCGCGCCTCGCGCAACACATTGTGCGCACTCGGGTCGTGGTTACCCGGCGGCGGCTCGCGCAACACCCAGGCGGCACCCGCCTCATCGCTGATCAGGCTCGTGATATTCGACTGCCCGAAGCCGACTCGCTCGATCCGCAGCGAACCGATCACCTCGGTGCGTTCCGACAGCCAGCACCCAAGCTGTTCGGCTCGTGCCACCTCCGTCCCGGTCATGTCACCGGCCCTCGAAGGTGAGCTTGGATTTCGTGATGAAGCTACGCACCGCTCGGGCAGCGTCTGCCGTCGCGCCGGTGCGAGCCAGCGCGTCGATCTCGGCCGCCAACTGTTCGGGCAACGTCGAGGACTCGGAATTCCGGAGCAGGGCACGGACTTCCGCGTAGGCACGCGTCGGTCCTGCCGCCAGTGCCTCGGCCCGGTTCAGCGCGATCTCCTCGAGCTTTTCCCCATCGACGACCTCCGAGATCAAGCCCCACTCGTGGGCTTCGCGAGCATCGAGGACACGGCCCTGATACAGCGCCTGCGCTCGACGCAGTCCGACCAGGCGGGGCAGGTACCACGAGCTGCCCCCATCGCCGGACAGCCCCAGCGTCGAGAATCCCGTCGCGAACCTGGTGCCGTCTGCGGCAAGCGCGATGTCGGCGCAATAGACCATGCCCAGCCCACCGCCGCCGACCGAGCCGTGCACCGCGGTAACAATCGGAACCGGCAGCTCGGCGAAGATGCGCAGGGCCTCGTGGTACGGCGTCACCATCCGCCGGAGGGTTGTCGACAGTTCCAGAGGCTCGGTGTCGGCGAAGACCGTGATATCTCCCCCAACGGTGAAGGCCGGGCCGTTGCCCAGTATCACCAGGGCCCGCAGGTCCGATCGCGCAGCACAACGCTGTGCTACCTCGTACAGATCGTCGGCCATCGTCTGGTCGATCGCATTGCGCTGGTGGGGCCGGTTCAGCCGCAGCACAGCGATCCCGTCCGTCACCGAGAACTCGACTGCGCGCAGGCCGCTGTCCGGGGTCAGGGCGCGGCTCCATCGTTCGGTGTCGGTTAGTTGCACGAGCCCGCTGATCCGGCCCTGTGTGAACGTCAGGATGTGAATGAATTCCGCGTCCAGTTCGCCGTTCCCGATCCGGGCGTAACCGGTGTACCGGCCGATGACCGCGAGCCGCCCGTCATCGAGCCAAGTGAGCTGTGCCGGAACAGCACGCGCCGTGTAGTGCTTGGCGATGCGACCCCAGAAGTCGCGCCGCATCGCGTCGGGCCCGTGGTAGACGCCACCGAGCTCGAAGGGCATCCCATCGGCGGTCCGCCCCTCGAACCGGGGATGGAGAAGGACCTCCAGCCGTTCCCGATCCCCAGCGGCCAGCGCGTCGTACAGGCCGACCGCAAGCTGCCGGGCCGCATCCCGTTCGCGCTCCGGCAACGGAGACGTCGAGCCATCGCTTTCAACGTTCATCGTCGAACCAGCTCTCAGAAAATTTCTTCTAATATAAATTTAAAACCGTAGTTGAGGCTGGTACATGTGGTCAAGCCACTGACTCCTACCGGGCTGGAACGCCGCGTTCCGATTCAGCTCGGGGGTGCTGCCCAGCGTCGCGCATGCCGGCTGATTCGCGCACAGGCCAGGGCACCACGGAGCCCGTTTTCAACGTTGACGCCTCGCGGCGGGTCGGCGCCTCGACCTCGGCGAGACCGATCGTCAACAAGAGTGCGACGGTGAGGTGGTGACGGTGAGGATGAGCGGCAAGAGCAGGTCCACCGATTCGACGCCAGTGGGATCGGTCATGAGATGAGTCTGGTGCCCACTCATGAAAGCCATTCCCGTGTAGTGCATTCCGTACACAGCCACTCCCATGAGCATGCCGGCGGCCCGGCAGATCGCACCATCACATCGCAGCGGTCATAGTCGAGCGGTTCAGGCTCGAACCCGCCCCGCTCGAATCGATGTACCGCCCGCAATGCCGCCCGCACGGCCGCATCGAAAACCTCGCTGGAGTACAAACTCGCTCTTTCCGCAGTCCCGCATCGCAAACGACTCCGAAGTCCAGATCGGACCGGCATCCATTTCCGCCGCTGCCTGCAGAACCGTCACGCCCCATTCGGCGGCGCCGGTAGCGATCGCCCAATCCAGCGCCGAGGGACCCCGGTCCCCCTTCGGCCCCGGATGCACGATCAGCACCGTGTACTCACCAAATGTCTTCCAGCACAGCTGTCGTCAGCATCGGCGCCACAGACAATTCGGGTCGAAACCGCGCCACACCGGCCCGTAGCAGCTCATCACCGAGCGCCAACTCGACCCCGACACAATGGCCCAGCTCCCGCAATTCCGAATGAACACGCTGCGTGAGACTGTTGAATGCACTTGCGACAAGCAGGATACGCAGTGGTTTCCTAAAGCAACCGAACTGGAGGCAGCACAAACCACCGCCACAGAATCGAACAAAACAAATATGCGAGATATCTAATATTGATTCAAAATAATAGTCAGGGCCGAGAGGTTCGAACCGGTCGCCGCCACCCGCAGTGCTGACCGTCTGCCGGCAGTGGGCACAGGATGCCGCAGGGAATCGGCGGCAGCCCCGGAATGACGATCATCGGCTGTTGCTGAGCCGGCAGGCCAGGCTCGGATTTCGTCTGGGGCTGCGGCTGGGTTTCCTGCTCCGGTTCCGGCGAGGGCTCGGTCGTGGCGGGACTCGGCAGATCCGTGTCAGGTGATGGCAAAGGAATCGGAGCCGGGATCTCCGACGGGAGTGCCACTACCCCGCTTCCGCCGTAGGACACCGACCAGCGGAGTACATCCGAGGACTGTCACCGTCGGCGCCCCAGAATGCCCAGATGCTCGGCAGAAATTGCACGGGACCGACGGCTCGGACGAACCCGCCTCGCCCGTCGGCGATCACTTCGTTGCCGGCCAGCGTTCCATCGAGCGCGGGCCTGAGTTGGGCTTATGAGGCGGACTGATCACCGACGAAGTGGACATGAACACGCCGACGATGCTCAGCGCGGTGAGGGCAACACGATGCAAAGCCAGTGCCGGTCACCTCGTTTCGTCCTTGTACTCGCGACCCGACGAAATGGCGGCGAGGCGGCGACGCAGGGGTTCACTGGGCATAGCCGACTCCTTCCAGCACGACGGTCTCCGGATCCGAGACCTGGTCGATGTCCGCCAGGATCGCTTCCTGCGCACTCGGCGGCAGCGTGTGCATGATCTGGCGGACCCGCTCGCGACGACGGTTCACCGCCCCGCGCACCGGCATACCGGGGGTGGCCAGCATCTGCGGGATGATGCCCTCGATCTCCTCCGCGCCACCGGCGTGGTGGCCCGCGTCGAACATGGCCTGCTCACGGGCCATCTGGGCTTCGTCCTTCTCCTCCGACATACCGATCGGGCCCTGCATACGGCCGTTGAGGAACTGCTTGACCACCGGCTCCTCCGAGGTCAGCAGCACCTCACGCGGGCCGAACATGACCAGATTGCGGCGGAACAGCATGCCGATGTTGTCCGGCACCGTACGAGCCAGGTTGATGTTGTGCGTGACGATCAGGATCGTCGCGTCGATCTGCGCGTTGATATCGATCAACAACTGCGAAAGATACGTCGTACGAACGGGATCCAGACCCGAGTCCGGCTCGTCGACCAGGATGATCTGCGGGTCCAGCACCAGCGCACGCGCCAGACCGGCACGCTTGCGCATACCACCGGAGATCTCGCCGGGCAGCTTGCCCTCCGCACCCAGCAGACCGGTCAGCTCGAGCTTCTCCATGACGATCTTCTTTATCTCGGATTCGCTCTTCTTGGTGTGCTCGCGCAACGGGAAGGCCGTATTGTCGAACAGGTTCATCGACCCGAACAGCGCGCCATCCTGGAACAGCACACCGAACAGCTTGCGGATCTCGTAGAGCTCCTTGTTCGAGCAGGTGGTGATGTCGGTGCCGTCGATGTAGATCGAGCCCTTCTCCGGGCGCAGCAGACCGATCAACGACTTCAGGAAGACCGACTTACCGGTACCCGAGGGCCCGAGTAGCGCGCTGACCTCACCCGAGGGCAGTGTCAGCGAGACGTCCTGCCAAATACGCTGCGAACCAAAAGACTTCGTGATGCCCTCGGTTCTGACCTCTACGCCCATAGTGAATTCCTTGATGCTTCCCCACCCGACATCTCGGCCGGAGCGGATTTCTGTTTAGATTCGATTCTGGAGAGTGGACGAAACTCGAGACTATGCACTCGAGTTCCGGATTGCGTGCGACATGTCATGAGAGAGCACCCATCTCATGCGATGGGCGCGTCCACTCCGACAACAGCTCGACCAGTGATCCGGTCACGGGATTGTGAAGGCAGTCGGCGAAGCATCACCAATGTCAGAGCGACGATCCACAAGCCCCACGTGAAAACAGCCGCGTACCAGGTCAGTACGGCATCCGGAGCAAACGGACCATTCTTGGCGAAGATAATGCCGGCCTGACCCGGCTCCACCACGGCAACCACAATGCTGAGCCAGCCCAGCCACGCGGGAAACATCGCGGCCCGCCCGCGCTGCCGCAGAATCAGAATACCGACGAGAAGCATCGAGAAACCCAGCTGAGGCCAGATCAACATCGAGCCGATCCAGGCCACATCGCTGAAGGCCTGTGTGACATCCGGGTTCACCTCTCCCGCTCGATAAACCGCGACGGCGAAAAACGCCAAATCGAAACTGAGGAGGATCGGAGACGCCGCCAGACTGACGATTGCCACGACGGTAGCGATCTTGGCGCAGTCCGCCTGCCAGAGCATGTATCCCAGTTGCAGCGACCACGCCAGCAAGAAGGCCATGGCGATTCCGCACAGTGTTATTCCGATGAGAAAGCCCGTGGAGTGCGCCACATAGTATTCGGCCGTGGCCACCGCGGATATGTCGAAATGCGGCGGCTGGGGCATGAAGACCTCCAGCCCAACCCCACAGAACACGGCGAAGAGTAAGCCGTTCCACGTGAAGAACCGCTGCCAGCCCAGATCAGCCTCGAGCATCGTGAACTGTCCCTTTCGTTTGTGTCTCCGGGCGGATATCAGACGGGGGTGATGTCGGAGACGAGCCAGGTGCCCGCATCGCGGGCCATAGTCACCCGTACGCGGCTGCCGTCCAGGCGCGGCCCCTGGTACTTGGTGCTGGTGGTCTCCTGGTTCAAGAACAGCAGCAGCGTCACCTCGTCCTGGCCGGCCGAGACCACCGCGGCGCCGACGATCGTGGCCTTCGTGACGATCGAATCACGATGCGCGGCAGGAATGATCACGCTCGTGACGAGCTTGCCGAAGTCGTCGTGGAACTTGCCGGTCAGGTTCTGTGTCGCGGTCGGGAATTCGGTGTCGACGGTGTTGAAGTCGTACGAAAGCACCTTCGGGACGCGGCTTTGCGCGGAGTCGCGCGCCTCGCGCACGGCCGTCGTCACAGCACGATGACCGGACAGGCTGCGCTCGAGCAGGACCGTGGTCACTGTCGTCCCGCCCAGCAGCAGCCCGAGCACCACGGTCGACACGATGGCGGCGGTACGACTCAACCGGAACAAGCCCCCGAGGCGGTGGCGAATAGCAAGCCGCGCCAGAACACGAGGCAGGCGGGCCTGCGAATCTTGTTTCCTCTCTTCGCTTTCGGCAATAACTGCGGTGTCTTCCTCGTTGATGTCCGCGATGTCGACGAGTGCGCTGTCGGTGGTCATGCGACGAACTCCACGTTCGAGACGAGCCAGTGGCCGTCGGAGTGGTCGAGGGTCATCTTCATGCGGTACACCCGCTGCTGTCCCTCGGGGGCTTCGGTGTTCTTGACCGTGGATGTGACCGCGGTCAGGACGGTGGCGTGCGCGTCGTCGATGTCGAGGACACCGGATGCCTTGACCTCGCCGGTGGATTCGACCTTGCCGTTCTCCAGCACGCTGGCGAAGTTGGCCGAGATCTTGTCCCATTGGTCACGGAACGCGCCCGTCGAGTCGGCGGCGATAGCGTCGAGGTTCTGCTTGGCCGAGGAATGATTGAGCGTGACGAGTTGCACGGCAATGCGATTGGCCGCGGCCAACACCGTGTGATCGCGGTCGTCCGCGCGGGTGTTGGCGTGGACGTCGAGTCCCAGTTTGGCGTTCACGCCGATCAGCACCAGTATCGCGGCGGCCAGCAGGACTATCGCCCAGCCGAGCACCCGCCTGGGCGGCCGCCGCGGCGATACCGCGCTGTCGACGTCGTGTTCCTCATCGCTGAGGACGGCAGCCTGATCTTCTCGATCGGCCGCTACTTGATCAGCAGTGATTGCCATCCCTGGTGCTCCTCTCCGTGGGCGGCGCTCGGAGCCGACTGCCCGAGTACATAGGTGAGGCCGTCAGGGCCTCGGAAGGTGCCGTCGCCTTCGGCGTAGGGCACCGTCAGTGCCGCGGGTGCGGCCGTCGGTGGCGCCGCGGCGGGCGCGGGTGCGGCCGGCGACTGCGGCACCGCCGACTGCGGTACGGCGGCGGGCGCCGAATCCCCGGGGTGCGCCAGCATTTCTGGCCAGGTCGAGGGCAGCCCCTTGGGGCAGTTGGCGACTTCCGCCGTGCGGACGGAGGGATCGGAGGCACAGGGGGTGTTGCGAGCGCCGCGAATGACCTTCGGGTCATCCGGAGCGATCTTGCAGTAGTTATTCTGCGGGATGTCGGCCGGACCCGTATCCGACGGATCGCGGCGCTCAGTGGCTTGGAATCCTTCGGTGCACGGAGGTGGATTCAGGGTGTTGCCGAGCTTCACGTCCAGCGCCGCCGCCGGTGCGAGCAGGTTGCCGTCGGTCTGGAATCCTCCGCCCACCACGCTGTAGTCGACCGCGGCTGCCAGTGCGGGGTAAACGACCAGGACCTGACGCAGCCCAGCCACATTCACCCGCAGCACCTGGCCGACCGTTTGCAGATCCGACAGCAGGGCGGGCAGCGGCGTGCTCAGATCGGCCAGGGTGCCCGTGACAAGCGCCGCCGCTGAAGGACCTTGGTCGAGCACGCCGCGCAGGTCGGCGTCGCTGCGCGCGAGCTGGTCGGTGAACGAGTCGAGATCGTGTACCGCGGAACGCAATTCGGTGCGCACCGAATCGCCGGTGTGGAGCAAAGGTTCTGCGTCGTTGAGCAGCGTCACCGTCGGGCCGATATCGGCCTGGGCGAGGTCGAGGAACTTCGCCGAGGACTCGATCAACGAGGCCAGCGCGGGACCGGTTCCGTTGACGGCCTGGAAGGTCTCGTCCAGGGTGGTGCGCAGCGAATCGGTGGACACGCTCGCCAGCAAGGTCTGGGTCTTGTCGAGCACATCGTTGGTCGGGATCGGCACCGTGGTCCGCGACCGCGGGATTTCCGAGCCGTCGGACAGGTAGGGCCCGTCCTCGTCCGACGGGACCAGATCGACGTACTGCTCGCCGATCGCCGAGGTGCTCTTGATGGCAGCGGCCGCCGCGGACGGAATGCGCCAGCCGTCGTGCAGCTGCATCCGGACCTTGACGGTGCCGTTGTCGAGGTCCACTCCGGTGACCCGGCCGACCTCCACACCGCGGTAGGTCACCGACGCCGATTCGTAGATTCCACCGGCCTCAGCGAAATCTGCTGTCAGCGTGTAGGTTCCGATGCCGGTGACACGTTGGATGCCGATGTAGTGGATGGCACTGTAGACCAGGCTGATCACGGCGAGCACCGAGAAGACGATCAGCTGTCCCTTGATCAGACGTGTTTTCATCACCGACCTCCGCTCTGGTCTGCGTCCGGGGCCGCGGGCTGCTGAGCGGCGGCATCAGTCTGGGTCGGTGCGATCAGCGGATTCACCGCACGGTTGGACATCGGGACGAGGTCCTTGAACGGAATGCTGCCGATGATCTTGTCCCGGATAGTTTCCACGCTCAGGTCGAGCGTGAGGAACAGATTCACGTAGTCGCCCTTGATGGCCTTGTCGGCGACCGTGACCGGAAACGGGAAGGTCGCGGCGACGAGAAGGGATCCGGTCAGATCGGAGCCGGCCGCGGCCAGCTGACTGAGGACCGGTTGGAGGTTGTGCAGATCGGAGTTCAGATCGTCGTGGCTGGACCGCAGCACCTGCGCCGCGCGCTGCCCGAAGGCTCCAACCCGGTCGAGCATGGTGACCAGCTGGGTCTTCTGTTCATTGAGGATGCTGAGCGCGGGCTGGATCTGTTCGATGCCGGTGCGCAGCGTGTCCTTCTGGTCGGCGAGTTCCTTGGCGAACGCGTCGAGACTGTCGATGGCGCGAACGATGTCGTCGCGTTGCGAGTCCAGACCGCTGACGAAGGTCGCCAGTCGGGTGAAGGACCGATTGACCGCATCCTCATGGCCGCTCAGGCCCTGATTCAGTTCGGACATGATCGTCCGGATCTGTTGCAGCCCACTCCCGTTGAGCACGAGGGACAAGGCCGCGAGGACTTCCTCGGTCGCCGGGTATTCCGAGCTCGCGGACAGTGGGATCACATCCCCGTCACGCAGCTGCCGGTCGCTGGCATTGTCCTTCGGAGTGGTCAGTTCGAGATACTGGGCTCCGAGGACACTGGTCTGCGCCAGCCGCGCCGTCACGGTCGCGGGCAGGCGCACACCCTTGTCGATCTCGAGCGTGGCGATCGCGATGTTGTTACGCACCGCGATCGAGGTGATGGTGCCGACGGTGACGTTGTCCGCCTTCACGAACGAGTTCGCCACCAGATTCTGGGTGTCACGCAATTCGACTCCGACTGTGTAGGAGCCGTGATGAATCGCGTTACCGGGCAAGGGGATCGAGTTGGCGCCGTCGAAACGGCAACCCGTGGTCAACAGCGCGGTCAGGAGCAGAACACTGCCCGCGCGTACTGTGGTGGAGGTTTTCATCGTCCGGCTCCCGGGATGAGCAGGTCGGACAGACCCGGAATGGGTAGCAGTCCGGCCGGCAAGCCGGGCACGCCGCCAGCCGGTGCGGGCGCTGGCGCCCCGCCACCCATCGCCGCGCGAGCCGCGGCACCGAACAGGTCACCGAACTGCGCACTGGCGCGCGAGCATTCTTGCTGAGGCGCGTTCACCGTGGTCAGCAGTGCGCAGATCAGCGAGACCGGATCCGGGAAGTCCGGCACCGCGAGATTACCGGTGAGCGAGTGCGACTGCGGGTCGTAGATGTTGTAGAAGTTGTCGATCGCGGTTGGCGCCGGATGCAGGATCTCCGCGAGGTCGTCCTCCCGGTTGACCAGCAATTGGGTGATACTGGTCAGGTTTCCGATGTTCTTGATCAACGCGTCGCGATTGTCGGCGACGTAGCTTCGGATCTCGGGCAGCATCGCCTGGAGGGACTGGAGTGCGGCCGCCACCTGAGTGCGGTTGTCGTTCAACAGGTTCGACACTCCAGCGAGTTGATTGACGAAGGCCTGGACCTGGTTGTCATTGGCGGCCAGTGCCGAGACGACGATCTGCAGATTCCGGACCGTGGCGAACAGGTCCGGCCCGCCATCGGCCAAGGTCTGCATCGCCTGCGACAGGTTCACCAGTGTCTGGTTCAGGGTCGCGCCGTTGCCCTGGAACGCCTTCGCGGTCGCATCGGTGAAACGCGTCAGTGTGCCGGCGTGGTCTCCGGCTTTGGGCCCGAGCTGGGTCGCCAGATCGGTGACCTGCCGCTTGACCTCGTCGTATTCGATCGGCACCGCGGTCCGCTCGAGCGGGATCACCGCACCGTCGGCGAGCGCCGGGCCGCTGGCGGCCTTCGGCGTGAGCTGAATGTAGCGACCCGACACCAGCGTCGGCGCGACGATCACGGCGTGGGTGTCCGCGGCGACGGGATGCTCGGTGTCGAAGTGCAGCTCGATCCGGACCCGATCGCCCACCGGGGTGATCGAGTCCACCGCCCCGACGGGAACACCACGCAGCGTCACCCGGTCGCCTGGGTACAGCCCCACCGAGTTGGTGAAGAAGGCGGTGATCCGCACGGTCGAACCGTTCGTTATCCACCAGGTCGCCGCGGTGCTCACCAAGGCCACCGCGACGAGCAGGGCGAGGATTCGGCCGGGCATGGGGATGCGGGATATCGCCACGCGCAAGGATTTCATCGGTGGCTCCCTTGTCCGGGACTGCCAGGCTGCTGGCCGTTGAGATTCGCGGGGGCGATGTTCTGCAGTAGCGCACCGAAGAACGGTCCGCTGGCGACTGCCTCGCCGAGCTGCGTGACATACGGGCGGAGCCCGAGAATCGCGGAGTTGATGTTGTCGTAGTTCGTATTGAGCAGGCCGACGACCCGGTCGAGTTCGGCGAGCATCGGTGCCGTGGTGGCGTTGTTGTCCTGCACCAGACCGTGCAGCTCGTCGCTGACGCCTTTGACGTTCGTCAGCAGCGTCCGGATCACCTGGGCCCTGTCGTTGAGCGCCGCGAACAGAGAGCCGCCGTCGGTCATCAGAGCGGTGAGGTTCTGATTGCGGTCGGCGAGCACGCCGGTGACCGAGTTGGCATGCCCGAGCAGCTCGCGCAACGCGCTGTCACGGGAGCCGATGGTCGCCGACAGTCGCGACATCCCATCGAGCGAGGACTTCAGGTTGTCCGGCAAGGTGTCCATCACCTTCGACAGGCTGTCGACCGCATCGGACAGCTGCTTCTTGTCCGTGCCCTGCACGCGATCGGTGAGCTGGTTCAGTGCCTCGGTGAGGTCGAAACCGGATGTCGTGCGCTCCAGCGGAATTCGCTTCACCGTGCGGCCGTCACCATTGGGACGCAGGTCGACGAACCGTCGCCCGAGCGCCGTCTCGACCTTGATCGCCGCCGTGGTGCGACCTCCCAGGGCCTGCCCGTGTGTGTCGATCTTCAGCGTGATGTCGACACGGTCGCCGTTCAGGCCGATGGAATCGACCTTGCCGACCTTGATGCCCGAGATCTCCACCGCGTCACCGGTATTCAGTCCGCTGGCATCGGAGAACTCGGCCACGATCGTGCTGCGCCCCGGCCACCACGGAATGTTGTCGTAGTTGAAAACCGCTACGAGCAGTACCAAGACGATCCCGGTACAGATGAGTCCGAGCCGGACCGGATCGCGTTCGGAGAAGGTCTTCTTCTGCGTCTTCTTCTGCTGCTTCGTCATTTGGCCTGGCACCTTTCGGCGCGAGCGACGAACATCGGGGTGTCCTGGTGGCCGCCGCCGATGGCCGGGTACCGGATCGCCAAGCCGCATACGAACCAGTTGACGAAGCTGCCGTAGCTGCCGACTCGAGTGATCAGCGGATAGGTAGTGGGGAGCTTCCCCAGCACCAGCGACAACGTGTTCGAGTCGGCATTGAGGTTGCCGGCCAGCTGCTTCAGGCCTTCGATGTCACCGCCGATCACGGGCCGGTTGTCCACCAGCAGTTGCGCGAGTTCAGCTGCGCCCGCGTCGATTTGGTCCAATCCCGCGGTGATGGTCGCGCGATCGTTGTTCAACCCGCTGACCAGCGACTGCAGATCGACCACCAGATGGTCGAACTTGTCACCGGTGTTATGGATCGCTCCGAGCGCGACGTCCAGGTTCTGGATCGTCTTCCCGATGACCTGGTCGCGGTCGGCGAGCGCATTGCCCAGCGTGCCTACCTGCCGGATGAAGTCGGCGATGCTCTGCTCCTGGCCGTTCAGCACCGAGATCAGGGACGCGGACAGCTTGTTGGCATCGTCGGGATTCAGGCCCTGCAGCAGCGGCTTGAATCCGTTGACCAGGCTGTCGATATCGAGTGCGGGCTTGGTCTGCGACACCGGAATCGGGTCGTTCTCCGACCTGCGCCCAGACCCATTCGGCTGGGCCGTGACCTCGAGGTAACGATCGCCGATGAGGTTCTTGTACTTGATCGCGACGGTGGAACTGCGCAGCACCTCGATGTCACGGTCGACGCTGAACCCGATCTCGACGAGCTTGTCGTGCGCGAATTCCACCGACTTCACCTTGCCGACAGGCACTCCCGCGACTTTCACATCGTCGCCGACCTTCATACCGGAGGCCGAGGTGAACAGCGCGTGATAACTGCGGGTGGACACGAAGCGCAGGTCTCCGACGACCACGACGAGCATCGCCGACACGATGGAAGTGATGGCCAGAAAGATCGCCAGCTTCAATCCGGCGTGGCGGGCGGTCATCGGGTCAGTCCGTAGATGAGGGCGGCGAAGGGGTTGCCGATCAGGTCTTCGGGCGACCGGACCGGACCGTAGACCGTTGTGCCGGTGTTGAAGTCGGTGTGACCCAGCGGCGCGGTGCCCGGCCCGAAGGGATACCCGTAGCAACTGGGCGGGTTGTCGGCACCGTTCACGGGAAGATCCTTCGCGTAGGTGTACGGCGGGTCACCCATCAAGATGGTGCCCAGGGCGTTCAGGCCCGGCCGGCCGCCGCCGAACGCGCGCTCGAAATACTTGCGAGCGTCGTTGAGAGCGGACAGGAAGCAGGGATACGACGGGGCCTGCTCGGCGAGGACCCGGGTCGTCGGCTCCAGCGCTTGCACCGCTCCGATGAGCGGAGTCCCCGAGGAATCCAGGAACGAATTGCCGGTATTGCCGAAATTGGTGAAGGAGAGCAGGAAAGCGCTCAGACTCGCCTGCTTCTCGACGATCGTGGAGCTGGTGGTCGAGAAATTGTGAATCGTATTCATCAGGTCGGGAGTCGCCGCGGCGAGGGTGTCGAGGTTGTCGGCGATCAGCGGAACATCGCGCTGCAGAGTCGGAATCGAGTCGTTGAACTGGCCGAGGTAACGGTCCAGGGCGACCATGAGGTCACCGAATCGACCGCCGTGTCCGTCCAGCGCGGTCTCCAGCGCAGTCAGGGTGGCGTTGACCTTCTGCGGCTCCAAGGTTTTCAGCACGGAGAGCAGGGTCTGGAAGATGTCGTTGATTTCCACGGTCACCTTCGACCCGTCGATCACGGCCCCGGCCGACAGCTTGTTCGCGGCCGGTTGCTCGGGCAGCACCAATGTCACGAATTTGCGCCCGAACAAGGTCGTGGGTGCGATGTCGGCGCCGATATTGGCCGGTAGGCGTCGAGCCTGACTCGGTTCGAGATCGAGGGTGAGCTTCGCCCGGTCGTGGTCGAGGTCGATGGCGCTGACGCGGCCGACGACCACGCCCTGCACCTTGACATCCGATCCGGGCGCCATCAGCAATCCCGCTCGATCCGAATACAGGTACACGCGCGTGCTCGAGACGAATGTTCCACTGCAGGAGGCGATCGCGCCCGAAACAACCAGGACGAACGCGATCAGGGCGCTCAGGCCCAGGGTCAGTGCGCGGCGGCGCGAGACTTCGAGTTTCATCCGGACACCCGCACCGTCGCGTGAATGCCGCCGTAGACGGCGATGCCGATGATGAGGTCGATGATCATGATCGAAATCAACGAGGCGCGCACCGCACGGCCCACCGCGACGCCGACACCCGCCGGTCCCCCGGAGGCGTGGTAGCCGTGATAGCAGTGCACGGACATGACCACCAGGGAGAACGCGATCACCTTGACCAACGACCAGATCACGTCACTGGGCACGAGGAAGACGTTGAAGTAGTGCGTGTAGGTGCCCTCCGACTGGCCCGACAGCACGATGCTGACGAATTGCGTCGAGGCATATCCCATGAACAGCGCGATCGCGTACAGCGGCACGATCGCGATCAGTCCGGCGAGAATGCGAGTGGTGACCAGGTACGGCACCGCGGGCACCGACATCACTTCGAGTGCATCGATCTCTTCGCTGACTCGCATCGCACCCAGCTGCGCGGTGAACCCAGCGCCGACCGTGGCGGTGAGTGCGACACCGGCCACGACGGGAATGGCTTCGCGGGTGTTGAAGAAGGCGGAGATGAAGCCGGACAGCGCTTCGATGCCGACCCGGCCGAGCGAGTTGCTGCCCTGCTGACCGACCTCGTAACCGGCCGCAGCGGTGAGGAATCCGACGATCACGATCGTGCCGCCGATGACCGCCAGTGCTCCGGTGCCCAGGCTGACCTCGGCGACCAGCCGGATGATCTCGCGGCGGTGGCGGCGCAACGTCCGCGGGATCCATCCGATGCCGTGCAAATGGAACGACAGTTGATCGCCGAGCCCGGCGATCCCCTCGACCCGGCCCGAAGCGGCGCTGAAGACCCTGCGCCCCAATCGTTTCCGGCGCAACGCGTCAGTGACGCGATAATCGCTGGTTGTGCTCATCGCGTTGGTCCGTTCAGTTCAGCCACAGGGTGGTGATGATGGAATTGGCGAGGAACAGCAGCACGAAGCTGAAGACGACGGTCTGATTCACCGCGTCGCCGACGCCCTTGGGGCCACCCTTCGCATGCAGCCCGAGGTGGCAGGCGACCAGCGCCGCGAGGAGACCGAACACGCCGGCCTTCAACTCGCTCACCAGCAGATCCGGGATCCCGGTGAGGATCGGAATCGCGGTGACGAACTGTCCCGGAGTCGCACCCTGCAGAAACACCGCGTACAGATATCCGCCCGTCAGGCCGACCGCGGTGACCAGGCCGTTGAGGAACACCGCCACCATGGTGGAGGCGAGCACGCGCGGCACCACCAGACGCTGCAACGGATCGATGCCGAGCACCCGCATGGCGTCGATCTCCTCACGGATGGTGCGGGAGCCGAGATCGGCGCAGATGGCGGTGGCGCCGCAGCCGGCGACCACCAGAACGGTTGCCACCGGTCCGATCTCACGGATGACCGCCATGCCCGCGCCCGCGCCGGACAGATCGATAGCGCCGACCTCGTTGAGCAGCACATTGATCTGGAAGATCACCATGACGCAGAACGGGATCGCGATCAGCAGCGTCGGCACGATTGACACGCTCGCGATGAACCAGGACTGCTCGATGAACTCGCGAACCTGGAACGGCCGCCGCGGCACCATCCGCAAGGTATCCAGCGTGGTCCCGAAGAACTGACCCACCACACGCGGCACAATCAAGGCCTTCTTCGCCGCACCGTCCCAGCGCCCCGGCGACGACCCCCCGACGGACACGGCACTGTCCACCATGAACGAACCTTCCCGCTCCACTTCTGGTCAATCGAGCAGAAGTTTTATCTACAGTCGATTAGATTCCCCGTTCGGAACACTCCCGTGGTCCGA
Organism: Nocardia citri; assembly: GCF_054065835.1. Taxonomy (NCBI): domain Bacteria; kingdom Bacillati; phylum Actinomycetota; class Actinomycetes; order Mycobacteriales; family Nocardiaceae; genus Nocardia; species Nocardia citri. The sequence continues at coordinate 117,900 of NZ_JBSUQM010000015.1, read as the reverse complement.
AGCGCAGGAGGAGCGCAAGCCGATGCCGCGCGAGCCGAACGAGTGAACTCCGAGTGTGCCTCGGATCACATCGGAAGCGTAGCATAAGTCGGCTTATCCGCAAGTGTCGCACGCCACTGAATCAGTGAATGCTTTTTAATTTAGAGTAGATAAGTAATGACCCACAGGGTGAAAAGGGAGTGGTGCAGATGTCGCTGGTTACCGATCAACCCGAGGATTGGACCGAACCCGGCGCCCACCAGATCGCGTGCGGCATCTACCGCATTCCCCTTCCCCTCCCCCTCGATGGGCTCGGCACCGTCAACGCCTACGTACTGGAGTCCTCGGACGGGCTGGTGGTGATCGACCCGGGCTGGCACGGGCCGCGGACCGAAGCCGCCATGACCGAAGCGCTGCGCCGGCTCGGCTACCAGCTCGATGACATCGCCACTTGCCTCGCCACCCACCATCACTGGGATCACTACTCCCAGGCTTACGCCTGGCGCACCACACTCGGCTGCGAGCTGATGGTTGGCAGGGAGGAACACCACAGCGTCCTGGGCTTCCGAACTGATGCCGGACGGTTCCCCAACCATGCGCCATTGCTCGCGCGTTGCGGCGCGCCGCAGCTGGCCAGGGAACTCGCGTACACGCCGGCACCCGAAAGCGAAGTGGGCGTCTCGTTCGGACCGCCGGACCGATGGCTCGACCACGGCGATCGAATCCAGCTCCGCAGCGGTGAGATCGAAGTGATCTCGACCCCCGGGCACACCCGCGGGCACATCGTGTTCCACCACGCCGACAACCAGTTACTGTTCTCCGGAGACCACATCCTGCCGCACATAACGCCGTCGATCGGATTCGAGTGGGCGCCCGAAGCGCATCCGCTCCGCTCGTACATTTCGTCCCTCGAACTGGTGCACGGGATGCCGGATTCAGCCGTCTTGCCGTCGCACGGTCCGGTGACCGCGAGCAGTCACGACCGCACCGCGGAACTGCTGCGGCACCATCAACAACGGTTGGATGAAATCTGCGACGAAGTAGCCGCCGGGGCGTCGACTTCCTACGAAGTGGCCTGCGCCTTGCGATGGACCCGGCGGAATCGGCGGCTCGAAGAATTGCCGATCGATCACCAACTGTCCGCGGTGACCGAAATCCACGCGCACCTCGACGTCCTCGCCATGCGAGGCAGGGTCATTTACACCGACCGGAGCGACGTGCGCACCTACGCGCTCAGCGCGTAATCCACTGCGCCGCAGACCCGATGGCCATGCGGCGGACACCTGAGGGTGTCCGCCGAGGTGCGCGTCAGGCGTTCACCCATGCCGATGCGGTGATGGCGTCCACCGCCTGGTCGTATTCGATCCGCATTCGTTCCACGATAGCCGCCGTACTCTCGACCTTGTCGATCACGCCGATTCCCTGTCCCGAGCCCCAGATCTGGCTCCATGCCTTCGGTTTCGACTCGTCTGTGCCGGAGCCGAACGCGGGGCCGGCTGCCGTGGGTAGACTGTCGGGGTCGAGGCCGGCTTCGGCGATGCTGCTGCGAAGGAAGTTGCCGTGCACGCCGGTGAAGTAGTTCGAGTACACGATGTCGGATGCCGCGCTCTCGACGACGCACTGCTTGTACTCCGGGGCGGCGTTCGCTTCCTGGGCCGCGATGAACGCCGATCCGATATAGGCCAGATCAGCACCTGCTGCCTGCGCTGCCAGTACCGATCGTCCGTGCGCGATGGCGCCGGACAGCAGCAGCGGACCATCGAACCACTGCCGGATTTCCTGCACGAGAGCGAAGGGGGACAGCGCGCCCGCATGGCCGCCGGCGCCCGCGGCGACGGCGACGAGGCCGTCGGCGCCCTTCTCGATCGCTTTGTGCGCGAAGCGATCATTGATCACATCGTGCAATACGATTCCGCCGTAGGAGTGCACGGCCTCGTTGACATCCTCTCGGGCGCCGAGTGACGTGATCACCAAAGGCACCCGGTGTCGCACGCACTGTTCCAGGTCATCCTCGATCCGGGCATTGGTCTTGTGCACGATCAGGTTCACCGCGAACGGCGCCGACTTGCGCGTGCCGTCAGCTGTCGCATCGTGATCGGCCAGTCGCTCGGAAATCTCGGCCAGCCAGTCGTCCAGCATGCTCACCGGTCGCGCATTGAGCGCCGGAAAGGATCCAATGACACCCGAGATGCACTGCGCTACAACAAGTTCCGGTCCAGAAACGATGAACATCGGGGCGGCGACGACAGGTAGCGCCAGTCGCGAGCACAGGACATCGGGAAGCATCGGCTACCACCGTTCATAGTTCACCGGACCGGGAACCCGGACGGCAGGGATGGTTTTTAACCTATATTAAATTCAAAGTGAATCCGGGTCAACAAAAGCAGCGCACCGCATATTTTATTACTCGTTAGTAGGTTAATTAATCATCAAAAAGTAAGGATAGATGCGCTACTTTGGGCCGGTGTTCAAGGCCGAGATCGGCATTCGAGGCCGGATCCTCTCCATCGCACTCGCACCGAGCCTCGCCCTGCTCGTCACTGGGGCGATCATCGTGGGGCTCCTACTCATCCGCGGCACCGACAATCAGGACTGGGCCACGCGCGTCGACCACGACAGCGCACCCGGCATAGTCGACTTCTTCGAACGCCGCGGCATGCCGTTCATCGTCGGCGTCAACTGCTTCGACGGCGGCCCACAATACAGCATCGCAGAGGTTCGCCAGGCACTGGACCTCGATGATCATGTGCCGGTTCAGCTGTGCGACGTGCGCGGGCGAGACTCGGCGAAGGATGTTCTGGTCCAGCGGTGGCCTCGGGGTCATTGGCGACGGTGTCGAAGTAGCGGCAATGCGCCGGGGCTTCGATCGTGAGGGCTGCCAGCTCTGGAGAAACCAGGCCGGGCCGATGAGCGAACGAACGCAGGAGCGCACGACTCGCCATATCCGGCACCGCGGGATGGGCCGCGTACCGCATGGCTGGCGCCACCCGGGAAAAACTGCGAAACTTCCGCCGAACCTCGTCGGCGGCAGCACTATCGGAATGCCAGAGTCCAGCGGGTGCCGCCGCGGTCACCGATCGTGCCCGACCACGCGCCGCGAGCTCCATCGCCAGCCAGCCCCCGAGCGAGTTCCCGGCGATGTGCGCATCGGCCCATCCGGCAGCATCCATCCGACGCTCGAGGTAGTCGGTGAATCCGGCTATCGTCAACGCCCGATCGGGCTCCGGACCTCCCCAGTGGCCGGGCAAGGTCGGCGCGAGTACATCGAAGTCGGCACTCAGATCGTCGATGACGCCACCCCATGATTGCCAGTTGAGGGTGAACCCGTGAATCAGAAGTACGGGATCACCCGAGCCTCCCCGGTACACTGCGGGAGGAACCGCAGCCGAACGCTTCATTGCGTCGCCCATAGTGCATCGTGTGGATCGGAGGCCCGGTCTCGATTCGGACAGGCCGACGCAGTATCATATAACACAGATTCGAAAATGTTTGTTAAATCGGGTAAACCGGACGCGTCAACAGAAAGCTCACCTACCTGGTTGGCTTATAGTTGAACCGTGGCTAGAAAACCTAAGGTGCAGCAGAACGCGGCAGACGATGATCACTCGTCGGAGTCCAAGTCGGCCAAGACCCGCCAACGCATCCTGGACGCCGCTGCCCACGTACTGAGCATGAAGGGCTACTCCGGGACGCGGCTGAGCGATGTCGCCGAGTATGCCGAGCTCCAGGCTCCCGCGATCTACTACTACTTCCCCTCGCGTGAGGAACTCATCGAGGAGGTCATGTGGAGCGGGATCGCCGAGATGGTGAAGCATCTGGAAGGCGTCCTCGACGACGTCTCCGGTGACGTCACGCCGATCGACCGCATCATGATCGCCATCGACGCGCACCTCCGGCATGAGCTCGAGTTGTCCGATTATGCGACGGCGGCGATTCGCAACAGCGGCCAGGTCCCCGAGCACCTCCGTGCCCGTCAACTCGCGGAAGAGGCGAACTACGGCACGTTGTGGCGCAAGCTGATCAAGGACGCCGCCGCCGAGGGGCAGATCCGAGGCGACCTGGACTTGCACGTCACGCAAATGCTCATCATGGGGTCACTGAACTGGGCTGCGGAGTGGTGGACACCCCGGCGAGGATCACTGGAGACCGTCATCCGCACGGCACAGTCACTGATTCGCACCGGGATTACGACAGCCGACGCGGCCGAAGAACCCGCGACGTCACCGCGGCGCAGGCGGGCGCCGCGGAGGACGACGGTCAAGCCCGCAGCCGAATCCGCCTGAGTCCCGCGGCGGTCAGCGCGAGATCCGAAGCGCCTCGGTCGGGCACCCTTGCACGGCCTCCTCGACAGCGGCGAGCTCGTCGTCGGTGACGTCGTCCTCGAGCTGGACGAGTTCGCCGTTGTCATCGATCTCGAAGAACGTCGGAGCGAGCGACTCGCAGATGCCCAGACCTGTGCACTTGCTCCGATCGACGACGACCTTCATCATTGCCTCCTTTGGTGCTATGTTTTGAATTGAAGATAAATTAGATTTCCCTCTCGGTCAATACGCGAGGAGCCGATGATCACCACCTCCCCGATGAACGCCACCCGCGAGCGCATCCTGGCCGCGGCCGCGCACATTCTCAGCCGACGAGGCGTCGCGGGGACCCGCCTCGCCGATATTGCCGCTCACGCCGAGTTGCGCGCACCCGCCGTCTACTACTACTTCCGATCACGCAATGAACTGATCGCCGAGGTGATGCGGGAAGGCCAGCGACGAGTCCGCGAACACGTACACCGCGCGATCACTTCGGCGCCGCCCGGGACCCCGGTCATCGAGTTGATCGACGCCGCGGTGGAGGCACATCTCCGAATCGAACTGGAGTTGTCCGACTTCGCGTCCGCGGTAACGCGCAATGCCGGCCAGCTTCCGCCCGAGATCATCGAGTCACTCCGCCTGGAAAGCACCGCCTATCACGCGATTTGGCGCTCCTTACTGGAGCAGCTCGCGGCATCCGGCCAATTGCACGCCGGACTCGATATCGGGATCGCTCGCATGCTCGTCATCGGGGCGCTCAACTGGACCGCGGAATGGTGGAATCCGAGCAACGGCTCGCTGGACAATCTGGTGGCGACCGCGCAGTCGATCGTTCGCAGCAGTGTGGCAGTCGACGGGGCCACCTCCCCGCAGCTGCGCACCCATCCCCGGGGCGCCCCGTCGACACTGCGCAAAATTTAGTCTATATTAAATTAATCAACGTCACTTCTGAGGAGAGAACCATGCCCGAGGCGTACATCATCGATGCCGTCCGGACCGCGGTAGGCAAGCGAGGCGGCGGCTTCGCTCAGTCGCACCCGGCGGACATGGCCGCGCACGTCATCAAGACGGTGGTCGGCCGCAATGAATTCGACCCCGCCGACATCGATGACGTGATCCTGGGCTGCCTGGACAACATCGGTGCGCAGGCCGGCGATATCGCGCGCACCGCCGCGCTGGCCGCCGGCCTGCCGGAATCGGTTCCCGGTGTCACCATCGACCGTCAGTGCGGCTCGGCCCAACAGGCCGTGCATTTCGCCGCGCAGGCGGTGATGAGCGGAACCAGCGATCTCATCGTGGCCGGTGGCGTGCAGAAAATGAGCCAGTTCCCCATCCTGTCCGCGTTCCAGGCGGGCGAACCGTTCGGGTCGACCGATCCGTGGACGGGCTGCGAGGGCTGGCAGGCTCGCTACGGCGCGCAGGAGATCTCGCAGTTCCGCGGCGCCGAGATGATGGCCGAACACTGGAACCTGAGCCGAGAGACCAACGAGGTCTGGGCCTTCCAGAGCCACCAGCGCGCACTGCACGCGATCGAGGCGGGCCACTTCGCCCGGGAGATCACCGAGTTCGCCGGCGTCTCGGTCGATCAGGGACCGCGTGCCGACACCTCCCTCGGGAAGATGGCTCAGCTCAAGACTCTGACAGAAGGCGGACGCCTGACTGCGGCGGTCGCCAGCCAGATCTCGGATGGCTCCGCGGCGCTGCTCATCGCTTCGGAAGCGGCGGTCGAGCGGTACGGCTTCAAGCCCCGCGCGCGCATCCACCACATGTCCGTGCGCGGTGCGGATCCGGTGATGATGCTCAGCGCGCCGATCCCCGCCACCCAGCACGCGCTCAAGCGGGCCGGGCTGCCCATCGACGACATCGACGCGGTCGAGATCAACGAGGCGTTCGCGCCGGTCGTGCTCGCCTGGCTGGCCGAGATCGGCGCGGACCCGGCCAAGGTCAACCCGAACGGCGGCGCGATCGCGCTCGGCCACCCGATCGGCGCGACGGGCGCTCGCCTGATGGTCTCGCTGCTGCACGAGCTCGAACGCACTGGCGGCCGCTACGGCCTGCAGACCATGTGCGAGGGTGGCGGCCAGGCCAACGTCACCATCATCGAAAGGCTCTGACATGCGCCGGGGCCTGTACGAGCCCGATCACGAGGCGTACCGCGAGACGGTTCGCGCTTTCCTCGAACGAGAGGTCGTGCCCCACAAGGACAAGTGGGACGAGGACCACTGGATCGACCGCGAGGTCTACAGGAAAGCCGCGGCCGCCGGGCTGTACGGACTCGAGATCGCCGAAGAATACGGCGGTTCGGGCGTCCACGACTATCGGTATCGGATGGTCGTGTGTGAAGAGGTATCGCGCATCAACGCGCTCTCGTTCAACCTCACGATCAGCTTGCAGGACGACCTGGTCCTGCACTACCTGCTCGATCTCACCAGCGACGACCAGAAGCAGCTCTGGCTGCCCGGCTTCGCCGCGGGCGAGATCATCGGCGCCCTCGCCATGACCGAGCCCGGAGCCGGCAGCGACCTGCGCGGAATCCGCACGAGCGCGGTCCGCGACGGCGACCACTGGATCATCAACGGGCAGAAGACCTTCATCTCCAGCGGCATCATGGCCGATCTGGTGGTGGTCGCCGCCCGCACCGATCCCGATGCGGGTTCGCGCGGATTCAGCCTCTTCGTCGTCGAACGGGATACCCCCGGGTTCGAACGTGGACGCAAGCTCGACAAAATTGGGCTGCCTGGGCAGGACACCGCGGAACTGTTTTTTGAGAATGCGCGTGTCCCGCACGCGAACCTGCTCGGCGAGGAGGGAAACGGCCTGCAGTACCTGATGAGTCATCTCCCGCGCGAGCGCCTCGGCGTCACCGCCAAGGCGCTGGCGACCACGCGGGCGATCCTCGACCAGACCATCGAATACTGCAAGCAGCGACGGGCTTTCGGCCAGCCGATCTCCGACTTCCAGCATGTCCGGTTCGAACTGGCCGAGATGGAGACCGAGGTCGACCTCGCCGAGGCGTACACCGACAAATCGGTACTCGCCTACAACGCGGGCGAACTCGATCCGATCGATGCGGCCAAGGGCAAGTGGTATGTCAGCGAGCTCCAGAAGCGCGTCCTCGACCGCTGCCTGCAACTGCATGGCGGGTATGGCTACATGACCGAATACCCGGTCGCCAAGGCCTACATCGATACCCGGATCCAGACGATCTACGGCGGCACCACCGAGATCATGAAGGAACTCATCGGACGGGCGATCGCCCGCTGAGCCCACGACCGGCCACTGCCGGCTCCGCTGGGTGAACAACGCCGAGGGCCCCGGACCACACCAGGTCCGGGGCCCTCGGCGCACCGGTCGAGAACGCCGCTGCGCTCAACCGGCGACGCCGCGCTCGATCAGGGCGTCCACGTTCGGAATTCCCCACTCCGTCAATACATCTCGGGTGTGCTGGCCCGGCGGCGGGTTCCCGAGCTCGGTCCGCGACAGCGAGAACCGGGGTGCCGGCGCGGATTGCACCGCACCACCACGATCGATCCGCGCGCCGCGATGTGCGGATGCGCCACGGCTTCGCGCAGACTGACGACGGTGCGCACCGGACAGCTGGCCCGCACGAGCCGACGGGTACACCCTTGGACAGGAATCAGGTATTCGAGCGAGAGGCTCGTGTCCCGGGTGCACTCTCATACGGCAGTAAGGAGCTTTCCTCACACCGGCCGTGTCAGAAGACCTTCCGCATGATCTTCATCGCGAGATCGGTGTAAGGCGGATACATAAGCCGGAGGTCCGGCTTGAATGTCTTCTTCAACACCGCCTTCCGATGACTCAGTGCCTCGAAACCCCAGCGGCCGTGATACGCGCCCATACCGCTCGCACCGACACCGCCGAACGGCAGTTGCGGCACCAGATAATGCATCGCGATGTGGTTGATCACGGCGCCGCCGGACGGGATTTCATCGACCAGCCGCTGTTGCACGGCCGACGACCCGCTGAAGAAGTACGCGGCCAGCGGTTTCGACCGGCTGTTCACGAAAGTGATGGCGTCATCGAGGCTTTCGTAGGACAGCACCGGCAGGATCGGCCCGAAGATCTCCTCCAGCATCAACGGTTCGTCCGGATCCGGATCGACGACCACCGTCGGCTCGATCGACAAGGATAACCGAGTCGTCCCGCCGCCCGTGACGACCTTGCCCCGTGTCTGCTCGAGGTAACCCGAGAGACGATCGAACTGTCGCTCATTGACGATGCGCCGACCATCAGCATGCCCGTCGCGCTCGAATTCACCGATCAGCTCGACGACCTTGTCCACCAGCTTGTCCTGGATCCGGTGATCGGCGAGGACATAGTCCGGTGCGATGCAGGTCTGCCCCGAGTTCATGAACTTGAACCCAGGCCAGGCGGCGGGCAACGACCTCGAGATCGACGTCCGCGGTGACGATGACTGGGCTCTTACCGCCGAGTTCCAGCGTGACCGGAGTCAGGGTGGGAGCGGCGGCAGCCATGATCTTCTTGCCGACCTCGGTGCCACCGGTGAAGACCGCGTGGTCGAAGCCCTGGGCCAGCAACGCCTGGGTCACGTCGGCATCACCTTCGACAACCGCGACAGCGGTGCTGTCGAAGTACTTCGGCACCAGCCGGGCCAGCAGGGCGGAGGTCGCGGACGCGAGTTCGGAGGGCTTGACGACGGCGCAGTTTCCCGCGGCCAGTGCCGCGATCAACGGCCCCAACGTCAGCAGGACGGGATAATTCCACGGCCCGATGATCAGGACGACGCCCAGTGGCTCGTACTGGATCCAGGCCGAGCCCGGATACTGGATGAGCGACAAGGGCTGGCGCTGTCGTTTCATCCAGCCGCGCAGGTGCTTGATCGCGAAGACGGCTTCACCTCGGGTGGAGGCGATATCGCCGAACCACGCCTCCTGCTTGCTCCGACCGAGGTCCTCGGCGAGTGCAGCCGCGACCTCGTCCTCGCATTCGTCGAGCAGCTTGACCAGGCTCCGCAGCTGCTCGAGGCGCCACTCCACGCTCCGGGTTCGCCCCGAGGCGAACCCGCGCCGCATCCGCTCGACCACGGCCGTGATCTGTTCGGTGCTCATCAGTTCGGTGCTCATCGCAGTGTCGCCGGAAGATGCTTGACGGCGTGCACAAAGTTGCCGACCAGGTAGGAAGGCTCGCCGACCCGCAGGTCCGGTGCACGATGCAGCAGCTGGTCGAAGATCTCACGCAGCTGGATCTTGGCCACGAAGTTACCCATGCAGTAGTGCGGGCCACCGCCGCCGAAGCCGACGTGCGGGTTCGGCGACCGGGTGATGTCGAAGACGTGCGGGTCAGTGAAGACGCTCTCGTCCCGGTTGCCGGAAGAGAAGATCGTGGCGACCCACTCCCCCTTCTTGATCTCCTGCCCGCCGAGCACCGTGTCCTGGGTCGCGGTCCGGCGGAAGGTCATCACCGGCGTCACCCAGCGCACCAATTCCTCGGTGGCCGAACCGATTCGCCCATCGAAGTCCTCGAGCAACAGCGCCTTCTGCTCGGGGAAGTCCTGCAGCGTCTTGAGGCCGAGGGAAATCGTGTTTCGGGTCGTGTCGTTGCCCGCGACCGACAGCAGCACGAAGAACGAGGCGATCTCGTCATCGGTCAGCCGCTGACCGCCGACCTCGGCGTGGACGAGGTTCGTCATCAGGTCTGACGCCGGGTTCTTACGCCGCTCCTGCGCGAGTTCCATTCCCATCATCAGCAATCCGACGAGGGAATCGTTGAGCAGTTCGACCGGCGCGCGGCCGCCGGCGACATCCTCGTCTGCCCAAGCCACCATCGCGTCGGCCATGTGCGCGGCTTCATCCCGCTGCGACACCGGCAGTCCGAGCATCTCGTAGATGGTCCACATCGGCAGCCGCTTGGACACCTGGTGCACGAAGTCGAACTCGCCGTCACCGACCTCGAGCAGATCGTCGACAATAGTTCGCGCCTGGTTCTTGATTTGATCGTGGATCTTGGCCACCTGCTTCGGTGTGAACGCCGAGCTGATCAGTTTGCGTAGCGCGGGATGCCGGGGCGCGTCCATCGCCAGGAACGACGAGGCGGCCTCGAGGATGTCGGTAGGGACTTCCTCGAGCTGGATGCCCAGGCCGGAGCAGAAGACTTCGGGCTGCTTGCTGACCTCGGTGATCAGCCGATGGCTGGTCACCGCCCACACGCCCTCGTTCTCGGGCGGCATCAGCGCGCCCTCGATCGACGGGTGCCAGCTGATCGGCCGTTCGGCCCGCAGCACTCGGAAGGTCTCGTCGCGTTGCGCGGCCGTCTTCGACCAGAACGACAGCGGGGAGATGCTCAGCGGGTCATAAGCCCGTGGAGTGGATTCGATTGCCGTAGTCATATCAACACTTCCTTGCAATGCCATCGGGGCGTCACTGGTTCTGGGCCACGGACGCCGGCTTGTACAGCTTCTCCAGCTCGCGCTTGACGAGCTTCCCGGTTGCGGTGCGCGGCAGCGAGTCGACGAAGTCCACGCTCTTGGGTGCCTTGTAGCGGGCCACACGGTCCCGCGCGTAATAGATGATCTCGGTGGCCGTATCGCTCGTGGGCGCGACACCGGGTTGCAGCTGAACGACGGCTTTGACCTGCTGCCCCATCTCGGCGTCGGGAACACCGATCACGGCCACATCGAAGATCGCCGGGTGCAGGGTGAGGACGTTCTCCACTTCCTGCGGATAGATGTTCACGCCGCCGGAGATGATGACGAACGACTTCCGGTCGGTCAGGAACAGAAAACCATCCTCGTCGACGTACCCGAGATCGCCCACAGCCGTCCACGTCGGATGTTCCGGATGCTGTGCGGCAGCAGTCTTTTCGGGATCCTTGTGATAGGTGAACGGCAAGGTCTCTCGCTCGAAGTACACGGTACCGACCTCGCCGGTAGGTAGTTGCTTGCCGTCGTCATCGCAGATGTGCACCGGCCCGAGAACACTGCGGCCGACCGAACCCGGCTTCGCCTCCCAGTCGGGGGTCGTAATCACAGTCAGCCCGTTGGCCTCGGTGGAGCCGTAGTACTCCACGAGAATCGGCCCCCACCAAGCGATCATCGCGCGCTTGACGTCCGGAGGGCACGGCGCGGCGGCGTGAATGGCCAGACGCAGACTCGAGATGTCGTGTGGCCGCGGACTTCAGCCGGCAACTGCAGCAGCCGTACGAACATGGTCGGAACCACCTGGGTGACCGTCACCCGATACTGCTCGATCGCCCGGAGCATCTCTTCGGCGCCGAATTTCTCCATCATCACCACGGTGCCGCCGTAGGCGTGGACCGCACCACACCAACGCAACGGAGCCGCATGGTACACCGGGGCGGGCGATAGGTAGACATCGGCCCCGTTGACGCCGAACAGCATTCCGACCGCCATGGTCAGCGGGTCGCCAGGCTGGTCTACCGTGATCGGCAGCAGAGGCGGCTTGATGCCCTTGGGGCGGCCGGTCGTGCCGGACGAATACAGCATGTCCGATCCACGCGGCTGATCGGCCAAGCGCTCGCCCGCACCCTCGAGCTCTCGGGTGTACGAGCGGTAGCCCACGACGTCGCCGCCGAAAACCAGCCACTGCTCGACGCCGGGTGTCAGGTCCCGTATCCCTACGGCGAGTTCGGCGGCACCGGCGGACGTAACCACCACTTCGGCGTCGCAGTCGTCAATGATGTGCGCCGCTTCGGCAGGCGTCAGATGCCAGTTGATCGCGGTCACGTACAGGCCGGAACGCAGTGCCGCCCAATAGATCTCGAAACACTCGGGCGCGTTGTCGGACACGAGCGCGATGACATCGCCCTGGCGCAGTCCGAAGTCGTGCAGCACACGGGCGAAGCGTGCCGAATTCTCGTCCAACTCGCGATAGGTGATCGTCCGGCCGGAACCGGCCATGATCACCGCCGGTTTGTCCGGGGTGGACTGGGCGTGGACGCCTGGAAACATTGTGCGGTACCTCTCCGCTCGATCTTTGCGCTCTGCCTGCTCAGACCAGAAGATCCGCGCGACCGTCCTGCTTCAGGCGTTCGATGTAGACCGGGTAGAGCTTGCTGCCCAGCGGAGCCAACTTGAGCATGCTCGCGACATTCCCCGCGATCTTGATCTTGCCCTTCGCCATCGCGAGCGGCAGATTGACCTTTCCTTGCCAGTAAGCGTTGCCCGTGTCGGCGGTCATCCGCATGGTCGCCGTCGTCTTACCGAAATGCTCCTGCCCCAGCTCGATCACACCCGCGGGTGCGTCAATGACCAGGAAGGTTTCCGGATCCGAGAACTCGAACCCGAGCACGACACCGGTCGCCGCCAGCTTCGGCCCGATCTCAGGATCGGCGAATGCGGACTCGAAGATGCCGCCGATGTACTTGCGCACCTCGCCCGCGTCCTTGAAGGCCATGTCGGTTCCTCTCCCACGGGGCAGCGCCCCTGTGTTACATAATATATCTTTGATTAAATTTCAATCCGAGACTTCACTGGAAACCTTCAGAGCGAGGTTCCGGGCGAACGCCCATGGAGTGAGCCTTGTGGTGTGCATCACAGGTGATGCGAGTATCGTAAGCATAAGTCGACTTACGCACAAGACCCGGGGGAAGCTTCGAGCCAGCAGCTGTCGGCAATCCACCTGACACACCCAGACGGAGACCAATGGCCATCAAGCAGGACTACTTCGACACCGCGCTCGAACTCCTGTCGGAGCAGGGTTACAGCGCGTTGAAGCAGGCGACGTTGTGCAAGCGTCTGCGGGTGACGACAGGATCCTTCTATCACTACTTCGAGAACTGGCATGATTTCACCGCGCAGTTGCTCGAGCACTGGCAAGCGGAGCGGACGACGCAGCTGGTCGAAGCAGCGCAGCTATACCGCGATCCACTCGCCCAACTGGACGCCCTGCTGCAGTTCGCGCTCGGTCTCCCCCATCGCGCCGAGGCGGCGATCCGGGTCTGGAGCAAGGTCGACCCCGAGGTCCGTTCGATTCAGGACGCCGTCGACGCCCAGCGTTTGGAAGTGGTCGCCCATGCTGCCCGAGCGATTCTCGACGACGAAGAGGAGGCCCTCCTCCATGCCCGCTGGGGCCTCTACCTTCTGGCCGGCTATCAGGAGCTGGACTCCGGCGAGAACCCGGAGGCACTCGAATGGGTCCTGCGCCGGCTATTGCGAGAGCTCGAGGAGTTGTCAGCCAAAAAGCGCCACGTAGCGCCAATCTAGAACCGGCCGTTCATGATCGACGGCAGGGCCTGCGGCGAATACCTCCGACCGGAGGTGGACCAGGCGGCCTCCGGTATCGACCGGGACAACCTCTTCGACGGTGATCACGCTGCGTAGTGTGTCGCCTTCGTGAACTGGTCCGACGTGGTCGCACCCGTGCCAGCCGACGACCGTCGCCAGATTCGGGAATACCCGGGATGCTTGGGACGACGCGATGCCGATGGTGTGGCCGCCGTAGACCAATCGATGACCGCCCGCAGCGTCTGCGTCGTGGTGCACCCTGGCGACATTGAGGCTGATCCGGGCCAGTTGCGGTGCCGCGTCGACCACGTCACCGCCGATCACCTCCACTCGCTGGCCGGCCTCGGGAACCGGACCGGGGCCGCCACTCAGTGCCGCGACGTTCCAATCCCCCACCGCCGCAGACCAATTCAGATCTGCGCTGGCGCCGATGCCGTCCAGGTCGTCGACGCGGCCGGTATCACGATCCGCGCGCAGCGGCAGCATGGCGCAGCGCCAGAAGTCCAGGACGTCACGGCCCTGCTGATCGATAGTGCGAATGCGCAAGGCAACCAGTCCGGTCGAAACCCGATCGGGACGACGCCGGTTCTGCCGCAGCCCTTCAACTGTCGTCGTGGTGGTCAAGGTGTCGCCCAGATGGGGCATTCTCCGGAAAACCAGCCCGCGGTAGAACAGGTTGGCCTTGACGTGCTGGGTCAGGACCGTGGACTGGCCGATGGCGATGTCCCATACCAGCGCCGGGTGCGCCAAACCGGCCCGACCGGTAACTGCCGCGGACAGGCAATGGTCGAGTGGAAGCCGGAGACGATCACCGACTATCGACTGGTGGACGGCGGCAAGGCCATCGGTCAGGGTGACCGACGGCGCGCCGTCGAATACCTGACCCGGCTCGAGTTCTTCGAAGTACGGCCCTTCGGCACTCACAGTGAAACTCCGCTCTTCAGCAATGTCCGGCGTGCAGCGACCGCGATCGCTTCGTCGATCATCTGACCATCGAGTTCCACCGCGCCACGACCACTGCCGTGAGCAGCGGCCAGGGTATCCACCACTGCGCGCGCGTACCGCACCTGTTCGCTCGACGGCTCGAACGCGACGTTTATGGCCTCGATCTGTCGAGGATGAATCGCCCACTTGGCGTCGAACCCGATCCGCGCCGCGTGGCCGACCGCAGCCCCGAACGCGTCATCGACTCCCACCCCGAGATACGGACCATCCACCACATCCAAACGATTGGTCCGCGCGGCGGCAATCACCCTGTCCTGCACCGCGATCCACAGCGCGGGCTCCAGGCCCGCCGCCCTGCCCAGTGATGCCGCGAGGTCCGCATACCCGGTGATCAAGGTCGAGAGCCGCGATGTCGCCGCGGCAATCTGCTCGATCCGGCTCAGCCCGTCGGCGGTTTCGATCAGCGCCTCTACCGCGATCCGACCAGCGTCGTCCGCTCCGGCCTCGACGCCGTCGAGCAGACGATCGGCGAACTCGAGATCCCCCACCGACTCGACCTTGGGAAGCACGATGGAACTCGCAGGCACCCCCAGCCGCACCACCGCGTTGATATCCGAGTGGCACCAGGGTGTTCGGGGCGCGTTGACTCGCACCGCGATCGAAGGCAGCTCATCGGCGATCTCACTCCAGGCGATCGCACCGAGCACCGCCCGCGCGCGGTCCTTGTCCGCGGGCGGCACCGCGTCCTCGAGATCGATGACCACCTGATCCGCGCCGGCTGTCAACGCCTTGCGGATCTTGTACTCGTCGCCACCCGGCACGCAGAGGACCGACCTCCGCCGTGGACGTCCCGTCATGAAGCACCCACCTTTCATAGTTTTTAATCTATGTTAAAGTATATCGGTAGTTGTCGGAGCCCAGCGAGGAGTCAACGGTGAGCGAGCTGTCCGCCGAGGAACAGCAGGTAGTGGCGACGGTGCGCGAATGGGTCGACCGTGAGGTCCGACCCGTTGCTCGCGACCTCGAGCACGCCAACGAGTACCCGGAAAAACTGATCGAGCAGATGAAACAGCTCGGGATCTATGGCCTGGCCATCCCTGAGCCCTACGGCGAAGCACCGGTTTCGATGCCGTGCTACGTGGGTGTGACCGAGGAGCTCGCCCGCGGCTGGATGAGCCTGGCCGGAGCGATGGGCGGCCACACGGTCGTGTCCAAGCTGATCCTCACCTTCGGCACCGAGGAGCAGAAACAGCGCTACCTGCCGAAGATGGCCACCGGCGAGATCCGGGCGACCATGGCCCTCACCGAGCCCGGCGGCGGCTCCGACCTGCAGGCCATGACCACCGTCGCCAAGCGAGAAGCCGACGGCTACACCATCAACGGCGCGAAGACCTGGATCAGCAACGCCCGCAGATCGCAGTTGATCGCACTGCTGTGCAAGACCGACCCGGCCGCCGAACCCCGCCACCGCGGCATCAGCATCCTGCTCGTCGAACACGGCCCCGGCCTGACGGTTTCGCGTGATCTCCCCAAGCTCGGGTACAAGGGCGTCGAGAGTTGCGAACTGCTCTTCGACGGCTACCACGCGCCCGCGGACGCGGTGCTCGGCGGGGTCGAAGGCAAGGGCTTCTCGCAGATGATGAAGGGCTTGGAAACCGGTCGCATCCAGGTGGCCTCGCGCGCCTTGGGTGTCGCCCAGGCGGCTTTCGACGACGCCTTCGCCTACGCCCAGCAGCGTGAGAGCTTCGGTGTGCCGATCTGGCAGCACCAGGCGATCGGAACCTACCTGGCCGAGATGGCCACCAAGCTCACCGCCGCACGGCAGCTGGTCCTGCACGCCGCACGCAAGTTCGACGCGGGCGAGCGCTGCGACATGGAAGCCGGCATGGCCAAGTACTACGCCTCCGAAATCGCCATGGAGATCGCGCTCAACGCGGTACGCATCCACGGCGGCTACGGCTATTCGACCGAGTACGACGTCGAACGGTATTTCCGCGATGCTCCCCTGATGATCGTTGGCGAGGGCACGAATGAGATCCAGCGCAATGTCATTACGTCGCAACTCATTGCCCGCGGCGGGCTCTCTCGCTGAGGCCACATGAACCGGAACGGCCGGTGCCTGCGATCCTGATCGCAAGCACCGGCCGTTCTCATTGGAGTTCACCCAGGGTCGACTACGCCGAAGGCTCGTGTGGCGCAATAGATTCGGGCAGCTGATCGATGCCGAGCGCCGCTTCGATCTCTTCCATTGCCTCGCCGGTGTACACCGCCAGCCGCTGCACGTGCGGTACGGACTTGCTGCATGGGGTGAAACTGATGACGGCCTGGCCAGCGCAGCTCGACATCGTCACATGCAGCGCTTGGCCGTGAAGAGCACCGACGGACCGTAGATTTCTTCTACCCGGGCGCCGTTGAAGTACAGCGGCTCGACAGGTCCGGGCACATTCGAGATGACCAGGGTTGGCGGGCGGGCGGCCGATCCCGCCGATCAGCAGCAGCTAGAAGACATCGTTCACAGTGACATTCGCGGTCTTCGCGACACGCTTGAAGCGCGCCAGATCGTAATGCTGCACAGCGGCCCGGCCGATCAGGCAGCACCCGTATGCGGGTACGCACGAAAAGGGTGGCCCCAACGGGACCACCCCTTCACCGCGGACCGACCGCGGCCGCGCTCAGCTCCGCGATCCGTGTGCCGAGGACGATTTCGGCGCCTCCGGAGCACCGTTGATCCGTGCGTCATAGCCACTTCGCGCCGACTTGTCGAAGACGAGGAAAGTGGTATCCGCGTCGAGGAGGTGGTTCATGACGTCCCGGATCCTGCGGCCGAACACCGGCTGCAGCCGGGCGATCGGTCCGAGGACCCCCGGCAGATAGACGTCTGGCTTGCGTGCCGCGATCGCTCCGACGATACCTTCGGCAACCTCCTCGGGCTCGAGGTTGCGAACGAACTTCGTACCCCGTGTGCCCGCGATCAACTCGGTGTTCGTGAAAGAAGGCAGAACACAGGTGAACGACACACCGGACTTCGCGAATTCGACACGTGCGGTCTCGGTCATCGAGATCACCGCCGCCTTGCTGGCGCCGTAACTCAGACCTCCCGGAATCGGCGCGGTGCCCGCCATGGAGGACACATTGACGATGTGACCAGAGCCGCGCGCGATCATGCTGGGCAGCGCCGCACGCATCCCGATCATGGGCCCCGCCACGTTGATGTCCAGCACTCGCTTGGACAGCGAGGTCGACTCTTCGAGGAAGGGGCCGATAGGCATGATGCCGGCGTTGTTGATCAGGATGTCGAGCGGACCGAAGCGCGCCTCGGCCTTCGCAAGAAATGCGACGAACGACTGCTCGTCGGTAATGTCGACCCGGACAGGTTCGACGTCCGGCCCGATGTTGGCGGCGGACTTCACGGCGGCGTCACCGTCGATGTCACCGATTACCACCTTGGCGCCACGGCGATGCAGCGCCTTCGCGGTCGCCAAGCCGATGCCGCGCGCCGCGCCAGTGATGGCGACGACGCGACCTTCGATCCGACGAGTCAGTTGCGATTCGTTCATTCCCTACCTACCTCATTGGAGGTCGTGATCGACCAGCGGTGACAGTCATTATATTAGAACATAAATTAAATTCTAGTCCCGATTGATAGGAACCGATCAGGCATACCGCCACAGGTCGCGGCAGGGCAACGGCCGCAGCCCTGGGCGCACCTTTCATGCCCGCGCTCAGGCCGCGCGGCACCTGTTAAGGGTCATGAGCTGGGAACCGGGGCGGCGACACGCGCTGCGGCGAAGGCGAGGGCTTCCTCCCAGCTCGCCTTCTTCATGAGCAGGCCACGGTATTTCATGATGACGTTCTGACCGTTCAGGGTGAGTGCTCCTGCGAGCCTGTCACCTTCGCGGTACAGCGCGACCCAGCGCTCATCGGCATCTGGGTCACCCTCCACGACCTTGATCTCGTCGGCGGTCGGCACGCCAACGAACTGGATCCGGCTGTCGTACCAGTCGGACCAGAAGTACGGCACGGTCTGATAGGGCTTGGCGGATTCGGGGGCCAAAGCATTCCGCGCCGCGAGCGCACCCTGCTCGGCGGCGCTCGTCCAGTGTTCGAGCCGCATCAGACGATCGAAGAGCAGGTTGTGCCACCGCGCGACGTCGCCCGCGGCATACACCCCCTCGACACCGGTCCACAGCGTCTCGTCGCAGACCACGCCGTTGTCCAGACGCAATCCGGAACCCTCCAGCCAGCCCGTCGCCGGAATCGCACCGATGCCCACGACGACCAGATCCGCTTCGATCGCCGTGCCGTCACTGAGCCGCACGCGCTCGACGCGGCCCTCGCCTTCCAGACCTGTCACACCGATACCGCAGCGCAGCGGGGTGCCGTTCCGCTCGTGCAGGGCCGCACACGCCTCGCCCATACGTTCGCCCACCGCCCGGACCAGCGGGGTCGGCAGCGCTTCGAGAATTGTGACGTCGAGACCGCGCTTGCGCGCACCGGCGGCCACCTCCGAACCGATGAATCCCGCACCGACAACGACCGTGCGCGCACCGGCATCCAGGGCCCGCCGGATCGCGATCGCGTCATCGAGGGTCCGCAGCGCATGGACGCCGCTCAAGCCCTCCGCGCCAGGCAGCATCCGCGCGTCGGCACCGGTCGCGATCACGAGCGCATCGTAGGAGACGGCGCGGTCGCCGATCAGGACCCGCTTACCTTCGGTATCCAAACCCGTCGCCGGCGCACCGAGTACGAGCTCGACGCCGAGCTCGCCGCGCAGGACATCTTCATCGCGGAAGATAGTCGAAGCGGGCCCCTCACCATCGGGCAGTTGCTCCAAGTACGCCTTCGACAGCGGCGGACGGTCGTAGGGCAGATGCGCTTCGGCCCCGATGAGAGTGATGCTGCCCTCGAAACCCGCCTTGCGGGCGGCTTCCACCGCCCGCAGCCCGGCGAGGGACGCTCCGACTACGACGAGGTTTTCCTGGGACACTCGGTAACCTTCCCGCTTGATACCACTTTAATCGATATTAAATTAGATTATGAGTGCCCGTCAACAGGTGGACCACAGTCCGAGGCCCCTCGTCGGCGACTGCCACCCGGTTGCCCACGGACGTGTCCTTAATCCACCGACGAAGACCGCGTCAAGGACGATTCATGAGCACCGTCGACGATCCGGCGGGCACCCAGCGGCGCCCGGCACTCGGAATCGAAGCGGAACTGGACGCCGAAGGTTTCGAAGGCGCCGAGTTGATCGGTCGCGGCGGTTTCGGCACCGTGTATCGCTGCCTGGAGCGGACACTGGACCGGCAGGTTGCCGTCAAGGTGCTCCGGACCGGCCCGCGCCCGGACGATATCGACCGATTCCTGCGCGAACAGCGGACCCTCGGCAAGTTGTCCGGACATCCGAGCATCGTCACGGTCCTGCATGCCAACGTCTCCGCGACCGGTCGGCCGTTTCTCGTAATGCCGTACCACTCACGCGGATCACTGCCGAGATTCTCCGATCCCGCGGACCGCTCCCCCTCGCGGACGGACTCCGACTGGGCGTCAAGCTCGCGGGCGCATTGGAGACGGCACACCGCAACGGGATACTGCACTGTGACGTCAAGCCCGGAAACGTCGTCGTCACCGACTACGGGGAACCCCAGCTGTGCGACTTCGGCATCGCCGCCGATACTATGGGCAATCCAGGCCACGCCGCGTTGATGCCCTGACGAACTCGCGCGGTGAGCGGTCGTCAGCCCGTCGAGGTGGGCTGCTATGAGCGTGAGGTGCGTTTCTACCGGGAACTCGCGCCGACCCTGCCGGTGCGAGTGCCGCAGTGCTATCACGCCGAGATCAGTGCCGACGGCGGCAGTTTCTGCCTGGTCCTGGAGAGCCTGGTCCCCACCACCTCCTACGACCAGCTCTCCGGCTGCGACGAGGGCAGTGCGCGTATCGCTCTCGAAGCCGCTGCCACCCTGCACGCCGCCACCTGGCGCAAGCCCGAACTGCGCGAACTCGACTGGCTTTACGGCGGACTCGACGTGTGGCAGCAGTTCGGCGAAGCGGCTCCCCGTGTCCAGCAGGCGTTCCGGGAGCGGTACGGCGACCTGCTCGACGACGCCGCACACGAGGTCGCCGCGCGCTTGGCGCAGGGCTACGCGGCGCGCTGGACACAGACCCTGCGAGAACCGCGTTGCCTGTGGCACTGCGACTTCCGTCTCGACAACCTGCTCTTCCGCGGCGACGGCGGCCGAGTGCCCATCACAGTGGTCGACTGGCAAAGCGTCACCCTGGCCCCGGGGCCGATCGACGCGAGTTACTTCATCGGCGCGGGCCTGCCGATCGAGGTACGCCGCAAATCCGAGTTCTCGCTGCTGCGGGACTACCACTCGACACTGAAAGCTCTCGGCGTACAAGACTATTCGTGGGAGCGCTGTGTCGACGAGTACCGCGTGAATACCGTGTGCGGCTTCCTGGTCGCGATGGTCGCCTCGATGGGTGTCGTCCGATCCGAGCATGGCGACAGGTTGTTCACGACCATGGCCAATCGCCATGCCGCCCACGTCCTCGACAACAACGCCTTCGACCATCTCGACGCACTCGCCGACAGCTAGCCCACCCGACGCAACCCATCCGAAGGTCACACCCGTGCTCACGCCTTTCGACGAATATCCCATCCACCAGACATCCCTCCCGCTCGCACAACCGGGCAGCGGCCATCCGGATTTCTACGACCGCTACTGGTTCAACGGATTCCGGGACGGCCTGTACTTTGCCGTCGCTCTGGGCATTTACCCCAACAAAGGCATCATCGACGCCGCATTCTCCGTCGTCCGCAACGGTTTCCAGCGATCGGTCTTCGCATCGGGCCGACTGCCGCTCGACCATCGCCAACTTCGCATCGGCCCGATATCCATCGAGATCGTCGAACCGTTCCGCATCAACCGAATCGTCGTGGATGCACCGGAGTTCCAGCTGGCGGCAGAGATCGAATTCCGGGCCCGCACTGCTGCATTCGAGGAGGCCAGGCAGACCCACTACCAGGGAACTCGGCTGTGGATGGACAGCACCCGCGCTACCCAATTCGGCTCCTGGACAGGCACACTGACCGTCGCCGGAGAATACGGGCTGTTGGGGCCGGGCCATCGCCGGTGTTCGGCGTCAAGGACCGATCATGGGGTATCCGCTCCGTCTCCGGCAACGTCGGCTCCGCGCCGGCGCTCACGCCGCCCCAGGTGTTCTTCCTATGGACCCCTCTACATTTCGAGGACTGCGTACTGCACGGGCTGGTATTCGAGGACTCGCATGGACTGCCATGGGCGGAGAGTGCGGCAGCCCTGCCGGTGATCGACGAGGACTCCCCGAGCTGGGGGCCGGACTGCCGCGTCGAACACCTTCGATCGATGCGACACCGAATCGACTGGGCCCCAGGTCTTCGCCGTTCTCGGCACGCGACACTCGAATTCACCCGTACCTCAGGAGAACTCGACATCGTCGAGCTCGAACCCGTATCAACCTTCCGGATGCGTGGCGCCGGCTACTCCCATCCGGTATGGGGACATGGGACCTGGCACGACGAGCTGGCCGTCGGCGGCGAGAGCTATCGCGTCGAAGATCTCGACACCATGGACGCGAGCTGCCTGCACGTACAACAGGTCGTACATGCCCGGTGGGGCGACCGGACCGGAATCGGCGTCCTCGAGCAAGCCGTCATCGGACCACACGCGCCGAGCGGGTTCACCGGTTACACCGATGGTGCGCGACAAGACGGGCCCGGGACGCTCGACCAGGCTCCGGCTCCGCGCTCGGGGGCCGCGGAGAGTCAACGGCCTGGCCTAGACTCTCCTTGGTGACGAAGGTATCGAATCGAAATTCGAAAGATGCGTCTGCAGCCGCGGTAGTCAGCGGCAAGGGACGTCGGCGCCGCACCGACGTGCTGAACGCGTTGACCGAGTTGCTGCAGTCACATCGCCTGGCCGATATCGAGGTGCAGGACATCGCGCGCCAGACGGGTATCAGCCGTTCCAACTTCTACTTCTATTTCCCGACGAAGGGCGCGGCGGTCGCCGCGCTCATCGCGGATATCCGGCACAACCTGCGAGCGGTCGCGGTGGACTGGTACAGCCGCGACGACCTTCCCGATGACGAGCGGATTCACCGTGGCATGCACGCCACAGTCGAGTACTGGCGCGCTCACGCGCGATTGATCGCGGCGATGTTCGAGGCGGTACGGGAGGACCCCGAGGTTCGCGGAGTCTGGCAGGAGACGATCGACGAGCTCACCGCCGGTGCGAGCGAACGAATCGCCCGCGCCGACAACACGTACCAGGGCTTCCAGCCCGCAGCGCTCGCCGCCGTGCTGGTCGACATGACAGCACGGGCGATGGAACGCGACGTCATCTCCATCGTCGAGTCCGGCCGGCCCCTTCCCGAGATCGAAGCAGCCCTGGTTCACGTATGGCTGTCCAGCACCACGCATCCTCGAGAAAATTCGACGCGCGTCTAATTTTTTCTATACAAGACTAAAAACTGGCGCTACGCTTCGTGTGACCCCCAACACGAACGCGAGGTTCCCCGATGCGCGCCACACTTTGCGCGACCAAAGACATACTCCTCGGCCTCTCCCCATGGGTACCCAGCCAGGCCGGCTACGGACTCGATTCACTGACGCCTCAGGAGCTGACAGCCGCGCTGGCGAACGGCACGCCTGGGGCGAAGATCGAATCCCTGCGGGTCGAGATCGACTCGCGCGGTACAACCGACCGGGCCCGATTGCACCTGACCTGGAACGAAGCCGGCCGCCGCGCCGGGTTGCCCGCATCCGCGTTCGCGAAGGGCACCTCGACCAAGCCGGTCTCGCGGATCATCGTCTCCGGATTCGGCTGCCACACTTATGAATCGCGCTTCTTCACCCAGATTCAGCCGAGCCTGTCGGACCTGACCACAGCTCACTGCACTGTCGGACTACCCGGATTCGGGCGGGTAGACCACTCGCCGCCGCCGTCCGGAGCAGGGTTGACGCCTTCCAATAACTTAATCTAGCTTTGATTTAGGTCACATTGGTTGGGATGCAGACGAGAAGAATCCATCTGTGAGCTGCCCCAAGGCCAACCCCTCGCCCTCAGGAGGTCCCATGCTCACCGATACGAAGAAACGCGTCCTCAACGCGTGTTCGATGACCGGACTGGTGACCCTGCTCGTCAGCCTGCTCGGTTGGCTGATCGCCGGCGTGCTCCCACTGCCACTCGGGCCGTCGCACACCACCCAACGCGTAGTCGACTTCTACTCCGACGGCGGCACGCTGCGGATGACCGGCTTCGTGATCGCCCAGCTCGGAATCGCATTCACGATTCCGCTGGTCGCCGTGATCACGATCCATCTGCTCCGGGTGGAGGGCCGAATTCCCATTCTGGCGTTCGTGCAGATGGTCGCGGGCACCGTGGCGGCGATGCTGCTCATTCTTCCGATGATGCTGTTCGCGATCATCGCGTTCCGCCCCGATGCCCTCGAACCGTCGACGATCCGCTTCCTGAACGATATGGCCTGGCTGCTGTTTCTCACGCCGATCGTGCCGTTCATGATTCAGAACATCTCCATCGGTGTCTGCGTACTCACCAACCAGCAGACGGTTTTCCCCCGGTGGGTCGGCTACGCCAACTTCTGGATCGCGCTCTCATTCGTCCCGGATGTCCTGGCCTACTTCTTCTTCTCGGGCCCGCTCGCCTGGAACGGTGTCCTGATCTTCTGGCTGGCTCTGACGACATACGCCATCTTCCTGGTGATGATGTCGGTGATGACGATGCGCGCCAACCGCCAACTGGCTGCTCCCTCGGCGGCCCCCGTTCCCGATACGGCACAGGTATGACCTCGTCCCAGACTCCCCGGACCGACCATTGGTCCACACTTCCCGATCCCTGGCCGCGTGCGTTCGAATGGATCGAGCACACCGTGGCCGGCGAAGTGGTTTCCTTTCGTCGGCAGGCTCGTTGGCGACCCGCCTGGTTCATCGACGTCCGCGCGGACGGGCAGCTACACCACGTCTACTTCCGTTGTCAGCGTGAAGAGAACCTCCCCTGGGTCAGCAGGCTTTCCGTCGAACGCGAGTCCCGCATCATGCGGGCGCTGCAGGACAACGGCGTGAAAGTTCCTCAGGTGTACGGATTCTGCCCGGATCCCGAAGGCATTCTCATGGCATCGATTCCCGGCCGCGACAGATTCGGCGCCGAGGACCCGCACGAACTGCGTGACCGCGTGCTGATGGACTACATCGAGGAACTCGTCCGAGCCCATGCGATCCAACCGGCAACGTTCGAAAGTGCCGGGCTCTACCGCCCCAAGAGCGCGCGAGAGATCGGTCTGATGGGATTCGAGCTGTCGGAGAAGTGGTATCGAACGGTCAAGCCCGGACCGGATCCGATCAACGAGTACATCGTCGGCTGGATTCACCGTAACCTCCCGAGCGGACGCGATCGACTCGTGTGGACGCACTTCGACGCCGGACAGTTCCTGCATCACGAAGGCCGTATGACAGCACTGATGGATGTCGAATTCGCCTGTCTCGGCGATCCGCTCGCCGACCTCGGCGCCATGCGGATGCGCGACACCGCTCAGCCGATCGGTGACCTCACGCAGGCCTACCATCATTACGCGCAGATGACCGGCGAGCCGGTCGATCGCCACGTCGTCAATTTCCACGCAGTCCGTTTCGCCCTGCTGACGTCGTTGCTGTCGGTCGGTACCCGATCGGACCCGGTGCCGGAATTCGATCTGGCGCAATGGGAGTCCTGGTCGTTGCTGTCTCAGCGCCTGTGCTTGGAAATCATCGCCGAGGAAACGGGAATCGAACTCGAGGCCGAAGAGGCCCTGCCGGTACCGGCACCGTCTCGGCGCCGACCATGGATCCTGTCATCCGAGCGAGTTCTCACCGACGTGCTGGCCGATCTGCCCGAGCAGGATCATCTCTCGTATCGGCTCCGGATCGCGCGTGATCTGACCGCCGCAGCGCTGCGCGCGGACGAAATCGCGCTCGAGCTGGAGGAGCGAGACCGTGCCGACGAAGAGCTGCTGCTCGGCCACCGGCCATCCTCCTGGCAGGAGGCCGACCGCCTGCTGGAGTTGGCGACTCTCGAAGCGGGCGAGGACCAGGATGGCCGTCTGCTCTGCTTCCTGCACCGTCGGCTCCGACGCCAACAGATGATGCTTGATCCAGCGATGCGTGACGTCCGCGGATTCACAGTGCAACGTATCGACTGGGACCGCGTCGGCTGATTCCGCGGCTGCCGCAACCGAAAGGAAGGCTTCCATGACGACACCGCACCCGACCGACACGGGATTCGCTGCAGCGTACTCACACGCATGGACCGCGGATCCCGAAAGCCTCCCGCAGTTCTTCGCTCTGGACGGGACTTACACCGACGTCGCGTTGGACACGACGTATGAGGGGCACGAGGCCATCGGCAAGTGGGAGTTGCGACCCACCCCGACTCTCACTTACAGAGGGTGCGAGCCAGGGCCATTCGACGTCGCCACTCACACGATGTTCACACCGTCCAGAAATCGGGTGGCGTAGTCCTCGTCGCCTCGGATCCGCACTTCTCGATCACGCCAGGAGACGCGACCTGTCGCCCATTCCGGGAATTCGCCGGACCAGCCCTCGATGGTCGCGGCCGCTGGACCGTCGGAGTGGCCCGCATTGATCGAACCACCGGGGTGAATCCGCCAGATGCCGCCGCCCGGTCCGCGCAGCACGATATCGAGCGGGTATGCGAGCCAATCGGTTTCAGCCGATTCGACTTGGTTGCTCAATACCGCGAACATCCATCCGAGGACGCCTGCGATTCGAGCCGGGTCTGTCTCCGGAAGCCGGCGATCCAGGGCGGGGGCGATGTCGAACCGAAGATGGGTGTGGTGGTCGAACAACATCGCGCCGGACAGCAACATCCCGGCCGGGAAACGGCCCAACTCGCCCAGGGGCAACCGTACCCGGCGCAGCGGCGTGTAGGCCAGGGCTGTCGATGCGATCGTCAAACAGCGGCTCCACCTCTTGTACTCGGTGAACACCCGCGCTGACGACCACCCGCGCCGTTGATCGACGAACAAGTCGTTGGCCCGCTCGATGTCGTCGGTGCGCACGAAAGTCAGCAGTGCCGGAGTGAAGACTGCCCGGCAGCCGGAACCCAGATGCGCCACCACGTCCTGGACCCGCCAGCCCGCCGCCCGGCTCGGGACCCGCCACTCGGCCTCGTCGAGTTCGCCGCAGAAGCTCACCATGTCAGCGCGTTCACGGCGCAGGGCGGCTGCCAGTTCAGACGTCTTAATAGACGGAATCCTCTAGGTTCGTATTCCGCATTCAGGGCAGGCCCGGTCCTACGGGCAAGTCGCTCGAAGGAGACAAAAGCCGGATAGGCCGTAGGCGCTCGGATCACCCGCCCACGGCCTACCCGATTGTGGCGCAGCGGCTCGATGAGCGGGCGCACCACATATTCGTGCACGCGCTCGCCCAGCACGCGGCGAGACCATGCCTCCATGGTTTCGCCATTGTCGTTGGCGGCCAACGATTTCAGATCGAACGGCCCAGGACCTGACCGCAACATCAGGCCGATGACGACACGTGTCAGTCTCCACCCCATCGGCGCATCTGCTTCCCAAGGCCCGCTCGGCGCACGAACGTAGAACAGGCCGTGGGCACACGGATCACCCTGCCCACGGCCTGCTCGGTTGCGCCGCAATGGATGCGGTTGGGATCCTATCCATCGCGGCAGTCCCGAAACGCACGGTCCACTGGATCACGGCGGACCATGCGCCGAGTCCTGTGGCTACGCAGTGACCGGGAACTGGTCGCGGATCTTGTCGACGACGATCTTGGCGGTTTCCGCGCACGCGGTGGTGCCGCCGTTTCCGTACTCCTTCACCGCGTCGCCCACATTCCACAGGTTCGCGATCGGCGTGGTATTGGGCAGGTCGAAGCCGGCGACCGCGCGCTGCGGCGGCCAGCCGTCGCGGGTGACGTTGATCGACAGGATGCGCGCGTCGTCGAAGCCGGGGACCTGATCACGCAGATCATCCAGCAGCAGTTGGGTTTCGGCGGCCTCGTCGAAATCGCCGACAGCGGGCTTGGGAACGGCGGTGCCCTGGTAGAGGTGCCAGCCTTCCGGCGCCATTTCCGGGCAGACATCGGTGAAGTTGGCGATGTAGCAGAGTCGGCGGGTCTGGGCGAAGCTGGTCATGCCGGGGGCCTTCACCAGCGGGCGCTGACTGGCGAAGTTCACCGAGATCATGGCGCAGGGCCGGTTGGCCTTGTCGACCTGCGCGACGTAGTCGGCGGGCAGGTTGTCCCGACCCACCAGGTCCAGGGTTGCGAACGGACCGACATCGCTGACGGTGAAACGTGCTGTCACGTCGATGTTCTCACCACCACGCGCGATGGTCGCGCCGGTGATGCGGCCGTCGGCCAGGGTCAGCGCGGTCACCTCGCTGTCGAGCCAGACCGCACCGCCGTTGTTCTCCACCACCTCGGCGAGGGAATTCCACACGCCGATGGTGCCGTCGGGGCAGTACCCGAACTTCTTGAAGGCGCTCTTACGAGTGAAGTAGGTGAGGAACACGCGGGCGGGCAGTTCCTCGGAACCGACGGCGAACACCGATCCGCACATGTTGCGGAAGATACCATGCACCGACTCGTTCTTCGTGTACTTGGCGACCCACTCGGCGGTCGACAGCTCGTCCTCGGGCATGCCGCTGTCGTTGCGCGCCGCGCCGAGACCCTGCACCAGCTTCGCGCCCTGGCGGGTGAGCTTGGACAGCAGGAAGCCCCAGCCACCACCGGTGACGTCCGCGTCCTTGCCACCGATGCGATACAGGATGGGCGGTTCCGGCTTGCGGACGTCGAACTTCGCACCGACCTCGTCGAAGGTCTCCTCGGTGATGCCACCGAGTTCGATGACGATGGCACCGTTGTTGACCTTGAAGCCGTCGATGTCATCGGTGGAGGCACGACCGCCGACCTTGTCCAGTCGTTCGACGACCAGGGTCTTGTAGCCAAGGTGCGACAGGCGGGCGGCCGTGAGCAATCCGCCTGCACCGGCGCCGATAACCAGTGCGTCCCAATTGTTTTCGGTCATGTTCAATCCTCGATTCAGCCGAGCGGGTTCGCGCCGGGCTCCGCGCCCGACATGTCGGTGATCTGACTCCACTGCGCCGCGACCTCGTCGATGCTCGGCGGCGTGGCGAAGACAGCTCCCTTGTTCTGGAACTGCTGCACGCGGTAGACGCGGCCACCGCCGGCAACGACAACCGTTGCGGTGTCCTCACATTCGTCGCTCATCAGGTAGCCCACGACACCGGCCACATGGGCGGGCGGGAGCTTGTCGAGCATCTCCTTGGGCGCGATGTCCTCGGTCATGCGGGTGGCGGCGAGCGGAGCGATCGCGTTCGCGAGGATGTTGTTCCGGCCGCCCTCGATCGCGAGGGTGTTGATCAGGCCGACGAGACCGAGCTTCGCGGCACCGTAGTTCGCCTGGCCGAAGTTGCCGAACAGACCGCTGGTGGACGCCGCGACGACGATCCGGCCGTGGTTCTGCTCGCGGAAGTACGGCCAGGCGGCCCGGGTGACGAAGTAGCCACCCCACAGGTGCACCCGCTGCACAGATTCCCAGTTGTCGGCAGTCATCTTCGTGAACGAGCCGTCGCGCAGGATGCCCGCGTTGTGGATGACACCGTGGACGCTCCCGAAGTTGTCGACGGCGGTCTTGATCAGGCTCGCCGCGCCTTCCTCGGTGGCGATGTTGTCGTAGTTGGCCACCGCGGTGCCCCCGGCGTCTCGGATCTCCTGGACGACGGCGTCGGCCATCGAGGTTCCGGAACCGGAACCGTCACGGGCACCGCCGAGGTCGTTCACCACGACCAGGGCGCCCTCCTTGGCGAGCAGCAGCGCGTATTCGCGGCCGAGACCGCCACCGGCGCCGGTGACGACGATGACGCGATCGGTTACTCCGGGCATTAGTGTTGTCTCCCTTGACTTTCCAGAGTTGATGTCAGTACGACGCAGGCAGCTTCAGGCTGGTCTGCGCGACGAAGTTGAGAACCATCTCGCGGCTCACCGGCGCGGTCTTGAGCAGACGCGCGGAGAACCAGAGCTCGGCCAAGCCGTATTCCAGCGACAGGCCGTTGCCACCGTGGGTCTGGATGGCCTGATCGAGCGCCTTCAACGACGCGTCGGCCGCGGCGAACTTGGCGATATTGGCTGCCTCCGCAGCGGGCAGTCCGGCGTCGAACAACTCCGCGGCACGGTAGGCCGCCATGCGGGCAAGTTCGACCGCGATGTGCGCCTCCGCGAGAGGGTGCGAAATCCCTTGGTGAGCACCGATCGGCACCGACCACACCTTGCGGTTCTGGGCGTAGGACACGGCCTTGGTGATCGCGTAGCGGCCGATGCCGGTGCTGATGCCCGAAGCGAGGATGCGCTCGGGGTTCAGTCCCGCGAACACCTGCCGCAGCCCGTTACCCGCTTCGCCGATTAACGCCTCCGGACCGACCCGGACCTCATCGAGGAACACGGTGAACTGGTGGTCGGGCGAGACGACCGCGGTCGGCAGCCGCTGCAGCGTCACTCCGGGTGCGTCGGTGGGAACCACGAACATCGACAGCGGCGATCGCGAAGTGCCCACGAACTCCGGATCGCGAGTGATGAGCAGGATCGCTTCGCACTCGTCGATCGCGGAGATGAAGTACTTGCCCCCGGAGATCACCCAGTCGTCGCCGTCGCGGCGCGCGGTCGTACTGACATTGTGGCTGTTGGAACCGGCGTCGGGCTCGGTCAGGCCGAAGGCCATCTTGCGGCTGCCATCGGCGAGGCCGGGCAGCCAATCGGTCTTCATCCGCTCCGAGCCGTGCGCCGCCAGGATCGAGCCACAGATCGCGGGCGAGACGACCGCGAGCAGTAGCGGAAAGCCGTGCGCGGCGAGTTCTTCGATCACGATGAGCATCTCGGACAGACCGGCGCCACCGCCGCCGTACTCCTCGGGCAGATGGACGCCGAGCAGACCTGCCTGACCGAGGTCACGCCACAGTTCGTCGACCTTGGCCCCAGAGCGGGAGCGCTCCAGAAAGTACTCCTGCCCGTACTTGGTGGCGAGTTTGCCGACGCTTTCGCGCAGCAACGCCCGTTCGTCGGAGTCGATAATGAAGGCGGACAACGGTTTATCTCACTTTCCGGTGAAGGTCGGCTGCTGTTTGGCGAGGAAGCTCCCGATCGCATCGGCCGCGTCGGCGGTGTGGGCGACGCGGCGCAGCGCCTCTGTCTCTTCGGACAGCGCGTGATCGAGAGTGGCGGTCCAGGAGTTGTGCAGCAGCCTGCGCATCTCGCCGTAGCCACGAGTGGCGCCCGCCGCCAATCGGCGCACGGTTGCCTCGGCTTCGGACGCGAGCTTGTCGGCGGGCACGACTCGGTTGATCAGGCCCCAGTCAGCAGCGGTATGGGCGTCGATGACACGGTCTTCGAACAGCATTTCGGTGGCGCGCCGGATGCCGACAAATTTCGGTAGATACCAGGTGTTCCCAGAATCCGCGGTGATGCCGATCCGCCCGAAGCCGGTCGCGAACTTGGTTCCGGCCGCAGCGATCGTGATGTCGGCCGGGTAGAGGAAGCCCAGCGCGCCGCCTGCGCACGCACCCTGCACGGCCGTCACGATCGGCACCCGCACGCGGGCGAGCAGCCGAATGGCCTCGTGCATGGGTATCGCCATCCGACTAAGGGTGTCCGGCAGGTCTTCCGCACCGTCGGAGAACGCCGAAATGTCGCCTCCGACACTGAACACCGGTCCATTCCCGGTGATCAGCACCGCCCGCAGTCCCTCCTCGTTGGAGATCCACGTGGCCAGCTCGAGCAGCGCCTCCCCCATCGCCTTGTCGAGGGCATTGCGCGCTTCGGGCCGATCCAGCCTGATGTAGGCGATGTTGTCCACGACCTGATACGCGATCAACACCTCACCTCCTTTTCAAATTTAATGTAAATTAAGAAACCGTGCTTGGTCAAGCCCTGAACGAGCGGTGTGACCGCCGGCGCGACTACGTCAGCCCAGCTCGGACCCGACAACGGCGACGAACGACACACAGGCGCCCGGACGGCCGCCGAGATTGTGCGTGAGAGCCAATCGCGGATCGCGGATCTGACGTTCCCCGGCCTGTCCGCGGAACTGCAGCCAGCATTCGTAGAGCATGCGCAGGCCGCTCGCACCGACCGGGTGACCGAACGACTTCAGGCCGCCATCCGGATTCACCGGAAGTCGTCCGCCCAGATCGAAATCGCCTGCGACGCTGTCCTTCCACGCCTGACCGCGATCCGTGAAGCCGAGGTCCTCCATCAGAACGAGCTCTGTCGGCGTGAAGCAGTCGTGGACCTCGGCGAAGGAGATCTGGGTCCGCGGCTCGGTGATTCCGGCCTGCGCGTAGGCGTCCTCGGCACTGGCGACCACCTCCGGGAAGGTCGTGAAATCGTAGTCCGGATCAACCGCACCGCGGCCCGGCCCGGCCGTGAGCGAAAGCCCCTTCACGTAGAGAGGGGTATCGGTGTATCTCAGCGCGTCCTCGGCACGGACGATCACCGCACACGCCGCTCCGTCGGAGACCCCGGAGCAGTCGAAGACACCCAGCCGTCCCGCGACCAGCGGAGCTCCTTCGATCTTCTGCTTCGCCACCTCGGATCTGAACTGCGCCTTCGGATTCAGTGCGCCATTGTGGTGGTTTTTCCAGGCCACATGGGTCATGGCCGCCCGCATGTCGGCTGGGTTCACACCGTATTTGGCGCAGTACGCGGGGTCGAGGAGGGAGAACGCCGCCGGAGCACCGAAGGACAGTTCGGAGGCCGTTCCGTCACTAGGCGCGTCGCCGCGCAGCAGGCCCGAGAAGCCGGAATCCTTGAGCTTCTCCACACCGATCGCGACGACCTGATCGTAGGCACCCGACGCGACGGCGTAGCAGGCGTTGCGGAACGCCTCCGAGCCGCTGGCACAGTAGTTCTCGACCCGCGTCACCGGCGTGTAGTCCAGGCCCAGCGGCTTGCTGACGGTCAATCCGCTCTGGCCGGTGCCCAGCGTGCCGAGCCAGTAGGCGTCGATGCTGGAACGGTCGAGCCTCGGATTGCCGCTGAAGCATTCGGCCATCGCCTCGAGCAGCAGATCGTCCGCTGAGCTCTCCCAGCGTTCACCGAAGCGCGTGCAGCCCACGCCGACGATCGCTACTTTGTCGCGAATACCGTTGCTGCTCATAGCTGTTGCGCCTTCCAGAAGTAGTTGTGGATGCCACCCGCACTGTGCAGGCGCCGGAAGGTGGTGCGCACCCGTGAGCCCACAGCCAATCGGTCCACGTCGGCGTCGGCGACCTCGAGGGTGTACCGGCCGCCGCCGTCGAAGTCGACCACCGCGCCCACGACCGGCGGAGCCGGCGAGAAGGACTGCCGATCAACGGTGAAACTGGTGACGGTGCCACCGCTGCGCGCTAGCGAGACCGGCGACATCGCATCGATGGCGCCGCAACGCTTACAGACCCGGGCCGGCGGCAGATGAACCAGGCCGCATCCTGCGCAGACCGTACCGGTGAAGGAGAACTTCCACTCCGCGCTACGAGCCGATGGCGGAGCGGCCGCTCGATCGGGTTCGGGTCGGCGCGGCGGCTCACGGTCGAGCAGACCCCGCCAGTTCAGGTAGGTGGTGTAAGGCACCGTCTTGCCTGCCGCGAGCTGTTCGGCGACCGGAACCGGCTGCCGCGCTTCGGCTATGCGGTCGGTGACCCGCAGGACGAGAGCATCGCACCCGTCCGCGGCCGATAGGACCAGGATCGTCTCCCCCGGCTCGGCCTGATCGAGAACGGATGCCAGCGCCAGCCCTACATCGGCGGCACCCGCGTGCCCGATGGGCGAAGTCCGGGTGGAGAGTTTGCCGGCCACCGAGGTCGCGGACCGCTTGGCGAAGGTGGTGTTGGGCGAAACCAGGACGACATGGTCAGCTTCGCTGAGTGCCGCCCAGTCCAGCGCCGCAGCCGCGGCCCGCTCGAGCAGCGGCTGGTAGCGGGAGATACCGAACCGCTCCTCCCACTGCTCTCCGGTCGCCGATCGCGGGTCACGCCAGCGATCGAGGAACTCGGCGGTGACGGACGCCTGAGCAATGACTTCGGCGATCGGCTCGTCGCCGAACAGAAAGGCCGCAGCACCGTCGCCGCCGCCACGCTCGTCAGCCGATCCGGGACGTCCGACCCGCATATCCGCCAGCACCGCGAGGCCACTGCACCCTGATGCCGTGCGCAGAGCGGCGATGCCATTGCGTGCAGCCCCTGCCAGGTCAGCCGCGAAGAGCGCAGCGGGCAGTCCGAGTGCGGCGTGGATCGCTGTCGCGTTGGTCTTGTCGGCGTACGCCGGTGTGGTGGTCGCGAAATACAGTCCCGCCGACATCGACGCCGGGACCGCATCCCATTCGAGGTCCGCCAGCGCGGTCATCGCCGCGGCGACACCCATGGTGGTGCTGTCCTCGTCGTAGGCCGCCGCCACACGAACACCTTTGCCCGCGTTGGTGTTCAGCGTCGCGCCGATGTCCGCCAGCGACACGCGATGCGAGGGAAGGTAAGTGCCGTAGCGGGTAATTCCATACTGTGTCATCAGGGTGCCTCGAAGAGTGCCGCCATGCCCTGGCCACCACCGATGCACATCGATTCCAGGGCGTATCGTCCACCGCGCCTGCGCAATTCGTGCAGCATGGTGGTGAGTATCCGAACGCCGGTCGCGCCGATGGGATGGCCGAGCGAGATGCCGGAGCCGTTGACGTTGAGCCGTTCGTGGTCGTCGAAGCCCCAGCCCTTCAGCACCGCCAGGACCTGGACGGCGAAGGCTTCGTTGAGTTCGACGAGATCGATGTTGTCGAAGGTGTGGCCGGTGCGCTGGAAGAGTTTCTCGACGGCGGGCACCGGACCGATGCCCATCTCGGAGGGTTCGCAGCCCGCGGCGGACCAGCCGACGAGGTAACCGAGCGGCTCGAGGCCGAGTTCGTCGAGTTTGTCCTCGGCGACGACCAGGCAGGCCGCAGCGGCGTCGTTCTGCTGGCTCGAGTTGCCCGCGGTCACGGTGCCGTCGCGCATGAGGGTGCGCAGTTTCGCCAGAGATTCCGATGTAGACTCGGCTCGGATGCCTTCGTCGCGGACTAATTCGATCGGGTCGCCCTTACGCTGCGGCACCAGTACCGGCACCACCTCGTCGGCGAACTTGCCCGATTCCCATGCGGCGGTTGCCCTCTGATGGCTCCGTGCCGCGAATTCGTCGGCGGACTCGCGGGTGATCGAGTATCGCTGCGCGAGGTTTTCAGCAGTCTCGATCATGCCGCTGATGTGGCCGAAGCGCTCGACCGGTTGGGAGCGTTCCCGTCCGCGATCGAGTCGGTCGTAGAAGGCGACATTGCCCGACCGCGATCCCCAGCGCATGTCCTGGGTGTAGTACTCGATGTTGCTCATGCTCTCGACGCCACCGGCGAGAACCACGTCGGCGGCGCCGGTCTGCACCATCATCGCGGCGGTCACGACGGCCTGGAGCCCACCACCGCAACGGCGGTCGGTCTGGAATCCGGGCACCTCGATAGGCAGGCCGGCAGCGAGCGCGGCCCAGCGGCCGATGCAGGGTGCTTCGGAGTTCGCGTACGACTGAGCGAATGCGACGTCGTCGATGCGCGCCGGGTCGATGCCGGCGCGCTCCACGACCGCCTTGATGATGTGGGCGGCCAAGTCCTCGGCGGGGACCGGTCGCAGTGTGCCGCCGAAGGTTCCGACGGGGGTACGCAGTGGGCTGACGATCGCCGCTCTCTTCATGATTTCACCTCTGTGCTCACTTTCACTGTGCCGCTGTGGTTTCGGGCCGCGACGGCGACTACGCGGGGTTCACCACCGGCTCGCCGCCGCGCGCAGGATCTCGCGCTGGTCGGGGTGCGCAATCGCCAGCATCCGCTCGCGCCGCTCGGACAGCGGCAGGCCGCGCAGATCGGCGATGCCGAATTCGGTGACCACGATGCCCGCGTCACTACGCGCGATGCTGACCGGCCCGGACAGCCGGTCCACGATCCGGCTGCGCGAGCCTGCCGTCGACGGGAGTGCGATGATCGGCAGGCCGCCGTCCGACCGCGCGGCAGCCCGTAGGAACTCACCACCACCGCCGACCGCTCCGACATAGCGTCCGTCCGCGACCTCGGCGTTGACCTGGCCGGTCAGATCGACCTCGATGGCGGAGTTGATCGCGACGAAACGGTGTTGTGCCGCGAGTCGTTCCGGATCGTGGGTGTAGCCGATCGGCCGTAGCGATACGGCCGGGTTGGCATGTGCGTACTCGAACAGCCGACGGGTCCCGATCAGCACCGCCGCCACGGAGACCCCGCGGTCGGTCGTCTTGCGGGCGTTGGTCACCACGCCTTTGTCGATCAGTTCGACCGCGGCGTCGGAGAGAATGCCAGAGTGAATCCCGAGGTCGTTGCGCACGCCGAGAGCGCCGAGCACGGCCTCGGGCACCGACCCGATGCCGAATTGCAGGGTGGCGCCGTCGGGGACGATGCTCGCGACATGCGCGCCGATGGCCGTCATCTCCGGTGTCGGCGGCGCGGCCGGACTTTCCGCCACCGGACGGGAAGTGCGGACCACGATGTCGATATCCCGATCGGTCAGATGCCGGGCGCCGGGTGTGACGGGCACCTGATCATTGACCTCGGCAATGACGATCCGCGCACCAGCGATGGCCGCGGTGAGATAGTCGTCGGCCAGCCCGAGGCGGTAGCACCCGCGCGCGTCCGGCGGTGCACACTGCACCAGGACGACGTCGGCACACGAAACGAACTCCGGCAGCGTCGAGTAGTGACCGGGATACACCTCGAGCGCCCCGATCGCAGCCAGCGCCCGATTGCTACCGGTGCCGCAGTAGCTGACAAACCGAATGTGGTCGGCGTGTTCGGGTTTCACCGTCGCCGCGGCAGGGATGCCGATGAAACAGGTGATCCCGCCGAGGCCCGCTCGTTGCTCGAGCAGACGCTCGGTCAGCGTCACCGGTTCGGCGCAGGACTGCCCCCAGACGACGAAGTCTCCCGGCTGGATCGCGGCGCGAAAATCGAGCTCGGGTAGGCGAACCACCTGCGGCGGCCTGACAACCGTCATCTCAGTCCTCCCGCCAGCGGTCTGCCGAGGGATCGAGCAGACGCTGCATGTGGCCCTCGGTGAGCCACACGATCGTCTCCAGTTCGAGGGCGTCCAGGAACCGGACGCGGCCGGACTTCAAGTCCTCCAACCGCAAACGTGGCCCGTTCGCGGTGTCGTCGATGGCGACCAGCACCTGAGCGAATTCACTGTGGACGACACCGAGTTCATGGCTGGTGCCGGCATCCGATCCTGTCCTGTCCATCTGCTGTCTCCTCAGATCAGAAAGCCCATGCTGGGCACGGGTTCCGCACTGTTGACGAGCATGACGGTCTTGCGGACCAGCTTCAGCTCGTCCTCGGTCCGGCGCACCACGTAGGTGTAGCGGCCCGCCCAGGTGTGAAGGCCGCGCGGCTTCGACTCGTACAGTACGAAATTCGCCCCCAGGGTGATGTCGTCACCCTCGACGCCGAGGAGTTCGATGTTCGAGATCGTGCGGCGCAGATTCGACGGCGGCGACTGGGCGTAACGCTTGCCGGTACGCAGCTGTTGCAGCCGGGTGCAGATGCGGCGACGGTTGTCGTACATGATCGACACGTGCCGCTGCGGGTCGTAGCCGCCACCATCGACGGGCACCCAGTACAGCGCGTCGTCGGTCCACAGCGCCTCCCACGAGTCGTAGTCGTGCTCGTCGGCGAGGCGGGCCTCGCGGTAGATGAACTGCTCGAGTCCGCGCAGATCGATTTCGGTCAGGGCAGCCATCACGCCTCCATCAGATTCTTGTAGTGCTCCCAGAACGCCCGCATCGCGGTCTCGTCCGTGGCTCCGCCGATGCGGAAACCGTTGTCATCAGTGGTTTCCCGCACCATGCCGCGCCGCAGGTCGAGCCACTCGGGCAGAAGTTGCCCCACGCCGACCTGATTGCGCTCGTACATCTCGGTGTCGTCGGCCAGCAGCATGCCGGCCGGGCCGACCGACCCGATGGACTGCGAGAGCATCCGCTTGTTCAGCTCGTCCGCGCCGTCCAGCTGCACCGAGGTGGAGAACTGGATGCACTCGGTGGCCGAGATCGGCTGGATGTTGAAGACCTGGATCTCCGCGATGAACAGGTTGGGGAAGATAATCACGTGGGGCGCGCCCTCGATCATGATCTCCTCGGCGGCTTCGCCGTGGACCTCGCGCATCTTCGCCACGTACTCCGGCACGCGATCGGCTGTAGTGCCGAACCAGCGCATGGGCTCGGCGAACTTTCGGAATTCCGGTCGCAGATCGTTCTCGCTGTGCCCGTTACCGAGAGCGCGAGTGACGGCCGTGGAGGAGTCGCTGTAGAGCGGGCCGATGGTGGACCCGGTCACCGAGAAGATCGACCCGTGCACGAACTGCGGGTGGTAGCCGTCGGTTTCGTTCTCCGCCAGCAGCTTCCAGTTGGCGTGGGTGCGGTGCTTGAGCCAGCCGTTGTCCAGACGCACCTTGCCGGTGGGCGAAAGCCGGGCCAGCCGGTCGATCTCACCCGCGGCGGCGCCGAGATGCTCCAGCAGCGGCGGCACGTCGACGTTGAAGCTACCGAACACGAAGCCGTGGTAGCTCTCCACCCGCGGCACCACGCCGAGGCCGAGGTTCAACATGCCCTTGCCGCCGTAACCCTTGTTGTAGGGGTAGCCGAGCATGTCTCCGGTGTTGCTGTAGGTCCAGCCGTGGTACGGGCACCGGAACGAGCTGGAATTACCGCGCTGTTCGTCGCACACCAGGTTGCCGCGGTGCGCGCACCGGTTGGTGACAAGATGCACCTCACCGGCGCGATCGCGGGTCATGATGATGTCCTGCGGACCGATGTTCTTGCGCACATAGTCGTTCGGCTGCGGCACTTCGGATTCGTGGCCGACGAAAACCCAGCCGCCGTACCAGATCCGCTCGAGCTCATCGGCGAACACGGCCGGATCGGTGTAGAGCGACCCGTGCACCCGCTGCGGGTGGATGAGCCTCGAATAGTCCACTCGCGGCGCCTGATTCGCAACCGGACCGGTTTCGCAGGCCGAGTCCGGGTCGCAGATCGAATGGTCGCCCGGCTCGCGCACGGCGTCCGGAGGGGTCGTGACCGTCATTTCTGTTGCTCCAATCGTGCTTTGGCGTAATTCACCAGGCGGAATTTCTGCACCTTTCCCGTGGGAGTGGTGGGCAGTTCGTCTGCCGTGAGGAATACGACGTGTTTGGGAACTTTGAACCGGGCGAGATTCGCTTTACAGAGGTCGATGACCTGCTCGGCTGATATCTCCGCATCGGGGGCACGCACGATGCACGCGCATCCCGCATCACCCCAGCGCTCGTCGGGGACGCCGATCAGGTAGGCCTGGCTGATCTCCGGGCGAGCGGTGAGCAGTTCCTCGATCTCTTTGGGCATCACCAGTTCGCCGCCGCTCTTGTAGAGCTCCTTGCTGCGGCCGATGATCTCCAGATAGCCGTCGGGCCGTACCCGTCCGAGATCGCCGGAGAAGACCCACCCGTCCCGGAGACCCTTGGCCGTTTCCTCCGGCTTTCCCCAGAATCCGAGCATGCTCGTCGGGCCTCGGGAAACCAGCTCGCCTTCTTCACCGTCCGGCAGCGGCATGGCGGTGACCGGGTCGACGGTGCGGTAGACCACGAGCGCCCCGTCGTCGATTCCTGCCGCCCCAGCGGATTTCGGCCGACCAGCGGTGATCGCGGTGAGCTCCAAGGAGTCCTCGGGCCGGGTCAGGGTCATCGCCCCGCCGCATTCGGTCATGCCGTAGCCGGTGACGATCTCCGACGCACCCAGCTCTTCGCGGACCCGCTCCCACAGCCAGACCGGCGCGGGCGCGGCTCCGGACAGCACCGCTGACAGCGACGACAGGTCGTAGCGATGCCGATCCGGATGTTCCAGCAGCGCAACGGTCATGGTGGGGACACACAGGATGTCGTCCGCGCGATGCCGCTCGATTTCCGCGAGGTACTTCCCGGCGTCGAAGGCGGGCAACATGATCACCGCGCCGCCCACCATCGTGGCTGCGATCAAGCCCTCGACATAGCCGAACATGTGGTAACACGGCAGCGAGAACAGGATCCGGCGGCCGTCGGCGAAGGCCCGGGTGAGCGCGGACGCGTATCCGGTCCGCAGGACGGCGTCGTGGGTGATCAGCACGCCCTTGGGTGAACCGGTCGTTCCGGAGGTGTAGAGGATGTCGCCCACGTCGGCCGGGTTCACCTGGATCCCGGCCGTCACGCCCGCATGCCGAGTCCCGACCAGGGCGAGTTCATCCACGGTGAGCACTCCGGCACGTTCTCGGCCATCTGTCGACAGCTGAATCACCGTGTGCAGCTGAGGAAGCCGCGATTTGTCCCGGTCGATTGTCTCCCACCCGGGGGTGATTTCGTCGAGCATCGCCAAGTAGTCGAGCCCCGCGAAACCTGTCATGGTGATGAGAACTCGGCAGTCGGACTGTTCGAGCACGTAGGCGAGTTCTTCCGCGCGGTAGAGGAAGTTAAGCGGCACAGCGACCGCGCCGGCGAGGGCCACTGCGAACTTCACCGGCACGAAGTCCGGGTAGTTCGCCATGAGCACGCCGATGTGGTCTCCGGGACGGATCCCCAGCGCGACCAGGCCGTCGGCGAGCCGAGTCGCCAGCTCCGCGGTCTCTCGGTAGGTCAGCGTGCGTTCGTCGGTGATGACCAGCGGCCGATCGCCGAATTCGTCGGCGCACGCGAGCAGCCACTCCCCCAGCGACCGTGGCTGCCACATCGGGAACCGTTCGCCGAGCCGATTTCTCCGGATGTCGAAGTCGTTGTTATTCATAATATTTCACTCGATCTCGTCGACATCGCCGTCGAGGATCGCCTCGCGCAGCCGGAATTTCTGGACCTTGCCCGACGGGGTGACGGGAAGGGCGTCGGCGACGAACCAACGTCGCGGGGTCTTGAACGGTGCCAGCGTGGTGCTGAGCCGGTCTTTCACCGATGCCACGAGATCGTCCGGGCATTCCCCGCGCACCACCAGTACGGCGGCCACGGTCTCTCCCCACTTCTCATGCGGGAGGCCGACCACGGCCGCCTGCTGAACCGAATCATGTTCGATCAGGCGCGATTCCACCTCCGCCGGGGCGATGTTCTCGCCGCCGCTGATGATCATGTCCTTGAGTCGTCCGGTCACGGTGACGTAGCCACGGCTGTCCATCGAGCCGAGATCGCCTGTATGCACCCAGCCTTCGGCGTCCACAGCCGCCTCGGTCGCCGACGGATCGCGGTAGTACTCGATCATCTGCTGGTAGCCGCGGGCGCAGATCTCGCCGATGACGCCCAACCGAGCTACCCCGGTTCCATCCGCGCCGGCGATCTTCACCTCAACCTGTGGAATCGGGCGACCCACGGTACCGAGTTGATCGGTGAGTGAGTCGCTTCTACGGGTGAGCGTGATCACCGGGGCAAGTTCGGTCTGACCGAAGAGGTTGTGCACCGCCGCACCGAAGACTCGGGCCGCTCCCTCGATCAGCGCCTGCGGCACATTCGCCGCACCACCGACGATGCTGGCGAACTTCGGTGCGGCGGACTCGTTTCCGCGCATGGTCTCCAGCAGCGCGCCGAGAATTGTGGGCACGAAGAACAGCACGTCGGCGTCCTCGGCGGACGCCCATTCCAGAACCTTTCCAGGAACAAAGGTTTCCACCAGCAGGACCGTGCCCGCCATCGATACCGGTCCGAGGGTGCCGATCACACAGGCGGCCGTGTGGAACATCGGCAGCGGATTGACGAAGACCGACCCCTCGGGGATATCGGCAGCCGCCATGGTCATCCTCGCGACGTTCACCAGCGATCGATGCCGTAGCAGCACGCCTTTCGGATTACCGGTGGTGCCCGAGGTGTACTGCAGCATCGCGGGCAGGTCGGGATCGACGTCCGGCAGCTCACCGTCCGGGGTGCTCGCCTGCCAGCGTGCCGTTTCCGACAGGCTGATCCGCTGCCGCACGCCGGCGACCCGGGCGGCCGCCGCGGCCGCCACCGCGGCCATGTCATAGCCGCGGTGCTCGTCGGCGTTAATGAGCACGGCCGCCCCGGAGTGCTCGAGGGTGTAGACCAATTCGCCCTCGCGGAAGGCGGGATTCAGCGCCACCAGCACGCGACCGGCCAGGGCGGCCCCGAATTCGATGATGGGCCACTCGATGACGTTCGGTGACCATAGAGCCACGGATTCGCCGGGCTCGGTGAGCTCGGTCAGCGCGACCGCGACACGCCGTGCCGCGTCGTAGAGTTCACCGTAGGTGAGGCGGCACGGCTCCGATCCGCCATGCGGGGTGCCGACCAAAGCCGTTGTTCCGGAATGGTTTCGCGCTCGCTCGGCGAGGAGCGAGCCCGCAGTGTGATCCATGAGCGGCAGACTGTCGTCCGCCGCCCAATAGGATTCACTGAGATTGCGATCAGCCACGGCTGTCATAGGCATGTGCTTCCGCTATTTCCCGCGAAATACGGGAGTTCTTTTCTCATGGAACGCCGAGACACCCTCGGCGAAATCTTCGGAGTCGAACAGCTTCACCTGATTGTCGACTTCGTTGTCCAGCACCGTCATCGGATCGCGCGGCCAGCGCGCGAACATCTGCTTCAGTGCGGCGACCGCCAGCGGCGGCGCGATGGCCATGCGCTCGGCGTCCGCGAGCGCGGACTCCAATGCCGTACCCGCAGCGACGACCGCATCGGCCAAGTGGAGCTCGGCCGCCTCGGTTCCGGTCAACCGGGCGGGCAGCAGCATGAGTTCGCGGGCCTTGGTCATACCGACGCGCGCCGGGAGCGAAGCGAAAATGCCCATATCTCCGGCCAGACCTACTCCAGTGAACGCGGTGCTGAATACGGCGTCCGCCGCTGCGACTACCCGGTCACAAGCCAGAGCAAGGGACACACCCGCCCCGAACGCCGCGCCCTCGA
The DNA here is from genome assembly GCF_054065835.1 of Nocardia citri. Lineage (NCBI taxonomy): Bacteria > Bacillati > Actinomycetota > Actinomycetes > Mycobacteriales > Nocardiaceae > Nocardia > Nocardia citri. The sequence continues at coordinate 75,402 of NZ_JBSUQM010000015.1, read as the reverse complement.
CCGCAGCGATGACGGGCTTGCCACCCTGCCAGATGGCACGAACCACGCGTTGGGCAGCCTCGGCGCGCGGACGGGCTTCCGCTTCGTCCATGCGGCGCATGGTCGAAATATCGCCTCCCGCACAGAATCCCGCGCCCGCGCCGGTCAGCACGATCACCCGCACGCTCGGGTCGGCCATGGACTCCTCGAGTCGTTCGGCCAGCGCGTACCGCAGAGGCAGATCGATGGCATTACGACGCTGCGGCCGATTCAGGGTGACGATCCGAATCGGACCGCGGTCTTCGGTCAGGACTGGTGATTCATTGGCGGACACAGTTATTCACCTCGGAACTTTGGTTCACGGCGCTCGAGGACTGCGGCAAGACCCTCGCGCGAGTCGGCAGTGCCCGACAGTTCTGAGACCGTGCGCGCCTCTTCGGGCAGCCGGTCGGCCAGCGTCGCGCCCACTCCGCCCCACAGCAGGCGTTTGGTCGCGCCGATCGCCATCGGAGCGGTCGTGGTGAATTGGCGCGCGTAGGCGAGAGATTCGGCCTCGAGGTCGGCGGCGGGCACCACCGTGGTCAGCAGGCCGATCTCGAGCGCCTCCGTGGCGTCGAGGACCGGATTGGTCAACAGAATGTGCATGGCCTTGCGCAGACCGACAAGCTGGGTGAGGGTCACCGAGACGCCCGCGTCCGGCGCCATGCCCACGCGTACCGCACCGGACATGAACTTCGCCGTGTCGGCGGCGATCACGAAGTCCGCAGCGCACACTAATCCGAAACCGCCGCCACCGGCTGCGAACCCGTGGACCGCAGCGATCACGGGGACGTTCAACTGGGTGAGGGCCGATACCGCGATCTGCAACCATGCTGTGGCTTCGCGCAAATAGTCGGGCAGTTGCTCGCCCTTGGATGCGAAGACCTTCACATTCCCGCCGGCACAGAAGTTCTTGCCCGCGCCCGAGAGCAGCACCGCCCGGACTCGCGGATCACCGTGCACGGCCAGGATCGCGGAATGCAATGCCTTCAGGAACGGCACGTCCATACCGTTGGAGGTGTCCGGGCTGTTCAACAGCATGCGGGCGATGCCGTCGTCGACGACGTCGACACGAACCAGATCAGTCATCGGTTGCTCCCTGTGGTGAACGAATCGATCCCGTCCGCCGCGGAACGGCTGGTCAGGTGGTCCAGGACCGTCTCGAACTCCAGGCTCAGCCCCTCGGCCAGTGGCAGGCCCAGCCCCTGGTTGACGAGCCGTTTGCTCTTGGCCAGGGCGGCGGAGTTCCTCGCGGCCAGTTGTTCGGCGAAACCCCGCACGCCGGAGTCGAAGTCGGCGTCGGAGAATTTCCGGTAGGCCAATCCCCAAGCCAGCGCGTCGTCGGCGGTGAGCCGGTCCCCGGTGAGGATGTGCGCCAGTGCACGCTGCCGTCCGACCAGGCGCGGCAGCCGCTGCGTGCTGCCGCCACCCGGCACCTGCCCGTACCGCGAGTGGATGTCGGCAAGCACGGCGTTTTCGTGCACGAGCACGATGTCGGCCGCCTGCGCCAGCTCGAAACCACCGGCGGTGGCATAGCCTTCGACCGCGCAGATCAGCGGGATCGGCAGCTCGGCGATGGCGTCGCAGGCGGCTCGGAAGTTGGCGAACAACGGCGCCATGGCATCCCAGCCTTCTGCACGCAGGCGTTCCAGTTCGTGGAAATCGCCTCCGGCGCAAAAGTTTCCACCGCTACCGCGAATCACGACCACCTTCGCTCGCGCTGCGGTTTCGATGAGCGCCAGGTGCAACCGTGCACCCAGCTCGACCGTGATGGCGTTCATCCGCTCGGGCCGATTCAAGGTGATGGTGCCGACGTCGCCGATCACCTCGGTCAGTACGCACTCCGACGGCGTCACATCAACCTCCCTCCCCCGACCTCGAGCACCGCACCGGTCATATAGCTGGACAGGTCGGAGGCGAGGAACAGTGCGGCACCGGCCACTTCCCGCGGCTCACCCGCGCGCTTCATCGGAATGGCCGCCTCGCGTTCGGCGAAGACTTCCGGCGGCATGGCCTCGGTCATGGCGGTGCGGATGAGGCCGGGCTGGATGGCATTGACACGAACGTTCTTGTGCGCCAGTTCCTTCGCGCCTGCCTTGGTCATGCCGACAATGCCCGCCTTGGCGGCGCTGTAGTTGGTCTGGCCCGGGTTCCCGGACTTGCCCGATAGCGAGGACATATTGATGATCGAGCCGCGCCCCGCGTCGCGCATGACCGCGGAGGCAGCCCGCAATCCGAGCCACGTCCCGCGCAGATGCACGGCGATCACGGTGTCGAAGTCGGCCACGGTCATCTTGCGCAGCGACGCGTCCCGGGTGACGCCGGCGTTGTTGACGAATACATCGAGCCCACCGGCCCAGCTCACCGTCTCGTCCACCAGTGTCTGGACCGAATCCTCGTCGGTCACGTTGCAGCCGAGGCCGATCGCGCGTTCGCCCAGCGATTCGGCGGCGGCCCGGGCACCATTTTCATTCAGATCGGCCAGCACGACCGAGGCGCCGTGCGCGTAGAACAGCTCCGCGATGGCCAGTCCGATACCCCCCGCGGCACCGGTAACCACAGCGGTCTTTCCATCGAGAAGGGCGCCGGTCATGCGATGAACCGCGCGATCGACTCGGCGACACAGGCCGGCTTGGCCGAGCCCTCCACCTCGATGGTGGTGATCATCTTCGCCTGGATACCGCCCGGCACCTCGTCGACGGAGTCGATAGTGGTGGTGGCCCGCACTCGCGAGTTCACCGGCACCGGCGAAATGAAGCGCACCTTGTTGAAGCCGTAATTGACTGCCATGGAGAGCTTTTCGATCGTGTAGAGCTGGTGGTTGAGCACCGGCAACAGCGACAGGGTCAGCAGCCCGTGCGCGATGGTGCCCTTGAACGGCCCCTCGGCAGCCCGCTCCGGATCGACATGGATCCACTGGTGGTCACCGGTCGCATCAGCGAAGGTGTCGATCCGCTTCTGGTCGACCTCGAGCCATTCGGTGGTTCCCAGGGGTGTCCCAGCAGCGGCCGCGAACTCCTCGATGGTGGCGAAAACTCGCACGTCAGCACTCCTCACTAGACTTTGAATTTAATATAGATTTGAATGTTCGATAGGTCAATCCTGTACCACCCCGACCCCGGCCGTGACCGAACCGGCCGCGAGCGAAGATCGGAGGCACCGACATGGCACGACCGGTCACCGACGAGAGCGCGGAATCGAAGTCCACTCGAACGCGCAAGCGCATACTCGACGCGGCGGCATACATTCTCAGCCGAAAGGGCTACACGGGCACGCGGCTCTCCGAGGTCGCCGAACGCGCTGAGCTGCAAGCGCCCGCGATCTACTACTACTTCCCCTCGCGCGACGACCTCGTCGAAGAGGTCATGTGGTCGGGCATTGCCGACATGCGCGAGCACGTTTCGGCGATCCTGGACGCGCTGCCGTCACCGACGCCAGCCATCGAGCGGATCATGGTCGCCGTCGAGGCCCACCTGCGCCACGAACTCGAGATCTCCGACTACACCACCGCCTCCATCCGGAATGCCGCACAGGTGCCGGACACCATCCGCGCTCGACAGCAGACCGAGGAGACCGCTTACGGCAGGGTCTGGAAGAAGCTGTTCCAAGAGGCCGCCGACGCCGGCGAATTGCCCGGTCATCTGGATCTGCGCACCGCACGCATGCTGATTCTCGGAGCTCTGAACTGGGCCGCGGAGTGGTGGACGCCCGAGGCGGGCCCGCTGGATGCGGTGGTCCACACCGCGCAGATCATCGTCCGCTGCGGACTCGGGACTGGAAGCGCGAGCTCCGCCCTAGATGTTTAATTGAATGTAAATTAGACTCTGACTCGGTCATAGACGAAGGAGTTGGACCGCATGGATCTGCAGCTGCGCAACGCCCGTGTTCTCGTCACAGGCGGCGGCTCCAATATCGGGCGTGGCATCGTGCACGGCTTCGCCCGCGAGGGTGCACGCATCGTCATCAGTGACATCGACGCCGAACAAGCGGAGAAGGTGCGTGGCGAAGCACTCGAATTAGGCGCTGCCGCGGTCGGAGTCGCGGCCGGGGACCTCACCGCCGAGGGTGTCGCGCACGATGCAGTGGATCGGGCCGTCCAGGGTTGGAACGGGCTCGATGTGCTCGTGAACAATGCCGGGTGGAGCGTGCCCGGGTTCATCGCCGAGGACACCGATCGTGCCAAATGGCAGCGCACCGTGGAGGTCAACCTCTACACAGCGATCGCAGCCACCCAGGCCGCCATTCCGGCGATGCGGGGAGCAGGCCGCGGCTCGATCGTATTCATCTCCAGTGATGCCGCGTTCGGACAGATCCGGCAAGGCGTCTACGGGGCCACGAAGGCGGCGCTCATCGCTTTGGCACGCACCACCGCCCGGGAGCACGGCCGCCACGGCATCCGCTCGAATGTCGTCTGCCCTGGACTGGTCATCCCCGAAGGGCCCGACGCGGTCGGGAAAGACAGCCTCTGGGCCGCGGGTGGGGATTCGGTGTTCAACGAGAAGCAGATCGAGTTCCTCCGCAAGGACATTCCGCTGCGCCGCCTCACTAAGGCCGAGGACATCGCCAATGCCGTGGTGTGGGTGTCTTCCGATGCCGCCGCCCGCCAGGTCACCGGCCAGGTGTTCTCGGTCAGCGGCGGCTACACCATGCCCTGACTCCGGCCACACCCCACGCTATCACACCATCACGAGCGGAACTTACATGGATACAACAGCTTTCGACCTCTCCCCCGCCCAAGCCGACATCCAGGCCCGCGCCTGCGCCTTTGGCGAGAAATGGGCGCCGCTGGCCACACACATCGACCGCGAAGACTGCGCGCCGATCGCCGATGTGGTGCGCGACACCGTCGACATCGGACTAGTACGACAGTTTGTATTTTGCATCGATTTTGCCTTGGTTGCACAGCTCGTCGAGCACCGCGCGATGTAGACGCCGCCACAGACCGGCTTGGTCCACAACCGACCGCCCGGACCTGCTTGTTCGGCGTCACCGTCGGCGCGCAAAAGCGGCCTCCACATCGATGCACAGCTTGATGACCCCGGAGGTAAGGCACAGTCATCCCGCAGCGGCAACTGCTGTCGACAGCAACCCCTCACATCGACACATCCGGCAAGTCGCTGGAAATTCCCGAACCGTGCCACACGCTCAGCGTTTCCGCAGGTCGATCTGTGTGGTTAGCGCATGTGTCCCCCTCCGGACACAACCAATGCATTACGTCACCCTATCTAACTGCGGTTATGCAGGAGGTTGGGTGACTTTTCAAGCGGAATCATCGCAAAACCGCCAGGTGGTGGCCTGTGGGGGTTCAATACGGGCTCAGCTGAGAGAACCCTGAGAAACCAGCATTTCGGCCAGGCGGATCGTCGACGGTCATATCACGAATGTCTTTCCAGCTGGAAACGAACGCCTCAACAAGCGCCTGGCGACCACCGAGACCGCGCTCATTCGGCTGCAGGCAGCAGCCGATGGGCGTTGTTTTCGTGATCGTCGGCGGAACCTGGTGCGGCGCAAGGTGCCCGCCGGTGACTCCTATTCCTGCTGGGCGAACCGAGCAGCGGTCTCCGGCTGGAGGCGGGAGCGCGCTCAGCGGCGTCGGCTGCGGATCGCGAGGGTGCGCAGTGGGAGGTCGAATTCGCCGGTACGGGTTTCAGGGCGGTTGTGCAGGTAGTCGGCGAGGCGTGTGAGTGTTTCCGCGCGTTGTTCTGGGGAGGCCACGAGGGTGTGTGAGTGGGTTGCGAGGGTGGCGGTGAGGGATTCGGCGGTGCGGCGGTGAGTGTGCGGGAATTCAGTGCGTTCGAATGGGTGGAACAAAGGCTGGGTGGGGATGGTGTGCTGGGTGCGGCGTTGGTAGGTGAGGGCGCACCCGGACAGCCGGTCGAGTTCGGCGACCCAGGCGATGGCGATGTCGTGGATGTTCCAGAATGCGGCGAACACCCCGCCGGGTCGCAGTACCCGGGCGATCTCCGGGAAGGCGCGTTGCTGGTCGAACCAGTGGAAGGCTTGGCCGACCAGCACGGCGTGGACCGAGTTGTTGGATAGTGGGATGGCTTCGGCGGTTCCGGACAGGGCGGGTACTTCAGGGTGCTGTCGGCGGAATTCAGCCCGCATCGCCTCGTCCGGTTCGACCGCGGTTACTCGCGCGTCGGCGGTGAGTAGGTTGCCGGTGAGTTTTCCGGTGCCGGCGCCGAGATCGAGAACTTCGGGTTCGGGCACGTCGTGCACGGGTTGTAGCGCCCACCGGATGGCGGCCGCTGGATAGTCGGGCCGGTGCTCGTTGTAGGCGGCTGCGTCCGTGCCGAACGAATTCGCCTGGCGTGCCCGCAGTTCGGCGTCGCTGGCCTGTTCACGCACCGTGCTCGTTTTGACACGTGTCGGTGTCATCGTGTGCTCCGGTGCCGGCACCCGCAGAGGCGCTGACAGGTGCGCACGGTGTCTTCCTGGAAAGATGTAGATCCTCCGTGGGGTAAGGATCGAGTTGTCATGAGGGCCTCCTAGAGGATGTGCCGCTCGGACGGATGATTCACAGGTACACCGCACAGATGAAACGACGATGAAGGTCATCGGATCGCACCGCGATTCCGGCTACAAGGCGTTCGGGAGAGCACCCGGCACCAGTCTTGGCGGGGTCCTCGGTCGTGTGTACCGATGATGCTCAGATGGTGATGGCATTGACGGCCAGACTTACCAGCACCGCTAGGGCGCGGGTCTGGTGGAAACGGCGCCGATCAGCGGGTGGGCGGGCTGCGGCGTAGAGCGACAGGAACACATAGGTGAGTACGGGGGCGAGCCAGTCGTTGGCGGAGAATCCGGGCAGTCCGTCGTCGTTGAGTTGGGGCATGTTGGCGCTGGTACGCCATAACCACACTGACACGCCAGCCGCGACTCCGAGGCCGAGCCCGTCGACCCAGGCGGTGCGGCCGAGTCGCCACACCGCCAGCGGGATGGTGAGTACGGCGGTGATCGCGGCGGTCAGCAGGATGTGGGGGTGGCTGAATACCGGCCCGGCAGCCGATGTAGTCATGGGTTTCCTCGTTTCGAGCGGGCCGGTCAGTTTTGGTGGCGGTGGGTCACGGCGGGCTGGCCGACGGGTATGACGTTGTAGACGGGGGCGGTGAGCTCGCGGCCCAGTACCCATTCGATGGCCGGGCCGCCGACGCGGCGGCGAATCCATTCGCCGTTGCCGGCGAGCGCGAGCACGGTGGTGTCGGTCGCGATGGTCGCGGGTTCGAGGAACAGTTCGACATCGCCGTGGTGCAGCCAGACGAACAGCCGTATCTGCCGCAGGTCGTCTACGGTGGCAGCGTGGGCCGAGCGGGTGCGAGATCCGGTGCGGTCGACGGTGATTCGCCGTTGATCGGCCGCGCCGCGCCGCCGGGCGGCCGGGTGGCCGAACATACCGGTGATCCGTCGCCACAGATCGCTCAGCAGTCGCCGGGGTGGGGTGTCAGGGGGCAACGATGAGGGTGCCTCTCAGGTTGGGGTGTTTGCTGCAGTGGAACGGGTAGGAGCCGGGTTGCTGTGGCGCGGTGAAGATGTCGGATTCGTCTTGTCGGAGCAACCGCGTGTGGAACGTTGCGTCGTCGGCTGTCACGTCGTGCATCGACGAATGCTGGTTGAGTACACGTACGGTGGCGCCGGGCGGCACGGCGGCGGGAACGATGTAGTCCGGGTCGGCCGAGGTCCGGATTTCGGCCGAGCCTGTCGCGGTGGTCGCAGACGGGCCGGTCGCCCCGCAGCCGGCCAGTACGACCATGCCGAGTATCGCGAGCAGGGATGCGAGCGCGAGCCGGTGGCGTGGTCGGCCGGTGGGGAGCATCGGCAGCAGCTCATTTCGCGGGGGTGAGGTGGGTGGCGTCCAGGGCCGGGCGCAGTGCCTTGGCGAGGGTGACGGCGTCGTCGACGGCCCAGTAGTGCAGGTAGAACAGGCGCGGGTCGTCGGTGAGGGAGTGGTTGTGCACCTCGACCACGGCAATGTTGCCGGTGCGCAGCGCCTCGATCACCTTGTTTACCTCCGACGCGGTCAGGACGAAGTCGCCGTTGATGGCGGCCTTGCCGGCGCCGACGGGCTGGAAGTTGATCCCGGTCGTGTCACCGAACGTGGGCGGGACGACGTGGGCGTCGTCGACGATCGTGTCGGCGCGAGCGATGGTGAACTTGTACAGGCCACCATCAGCGGTGCCTTTGCGGCCGAGAGCGGCGTCCACGCCGGCGGTGTCGATGTCGACCGGTGGCTGCTGGGCCGGCGGCGCGGCGGCCGGGGCGATGGCGGTGGCGTCCAGCGCCGCCTTCAAGCCTTTGGCGAGCTGGGCCGGGTCGCCCATGGCGTGGATGTGGGTCCACCAGACGGGCGGGGACTGTTCGAGCAGGTGCTTGTGCAGTGCGCTCTGCTCGATGCCGTTGGCGTGCAACGCGTCGGTGACCTTGGGCAGTTCGTCCTCGGTGACGACGAGGTCACCCATGAGCATGGTGCCGTCGTCGTATTTGCCGAATGCCGCGTATCCACCCAGTGACAGGCCCGGCTTGATCGACACACCGGCTGTGGTGACCTGCAGGTCCGAGCGCACCAGTGGGACGCGGTAGACGGTGTTGTTATCGCCGAACTTCCCGGTGCGGGCGAGGGCGTCGGTGACCGGTTTCCAATCCGCATCGGTGGTGGCGACGGGCTGATGGCGTGCGCCGGCGGACATGGGCATGGTCGTGCTCGAACCACCCGAATTGCTGCTGGTGTTCGAGCATGCCGCTAGCGCCGTCACCAGCAGCGCCGCAACTACGAGCGCCGCGCCGCGGCGGGAGCGGCGAGCAGAATCGGACATAGTTTTTCCTGTCGTCGTGGAGTACATGTAGGTCTGGGACGAGACCACACGCACAGGTGTATCGACACTTCATGAAGCCGAGATGAAGACGGGAAGGGATGACCGATCATGCGCGTGCTGGTCGTTGAGGACGAACCGAAGATGGCCGGGCTGCTGCGCCGCAGCCTGGCCGAGGAAGGCTACGCGGTCGATCTCGCTGCCGACGGGCCCGACGGGTACGGCGCCGCCGCCAGCCGCGCCTACGACGCGATCGTGCTGGATGTGATGCTGCCCGGCTATTCCGGGTTCGAGGTCTGCCAGCGGCTGCGGCGCGACGGAATCTGGGTGCCGGTGTTGATGCTGACCGCCCGCGCTGCGATCCGCGATCGGGTCAGCGGCCTGGACGAGGGCGCCGATGACTACCTGACCAAGCCGTTTCATCTCGACGAGTTGCTCGCGCGGATCCGTGCCCTGCTCCGGCGCGGGCCCACGCCACGTCCTATCGTGCTGAGGGTCGGGGATCTGCGGCTGGACACCGCGAGCCGTCAATGCTGGCGCGGTGACACCGAAATCGTGCTCACCGCAAAGGAATACGCGCTGCTGGAGATGTTCGCCCGCCAGCCCGGCGCGGTACTCACCCGGGATGTGCTCACCGAGCACTGTTGGGACTTCGCCTACGAATCGCGCTCCAACGTGGTCGATGTCCACATCCGCGGCCTGCGCGACAAAATAGATCGCCCGTTCGATGTGACCTCCCTCGAGACCGTGCGCGGCGCCGGCTATCGGCTGCGCGCCGACGGCGGCCGGATCGAAAGCCCGACACCATGATCCGCCGCTGGCCGATCCGTATCCGGCTCACCGTCGCGTTCACGATCATGATGGCGGTCGTCCTCGCGGCGTCGGGCTACACCACCGTCACCCATATGCGCTCGTTCCTGGACACCTCGGTCACCGAATCGCTGGAATACCAACTCGACGAACTACGGCCCCTGGCGGCTGCGGCCGACCCGACGCTGCCCGGCCCGAGCCAGGACACCACGATCCAGATCCTGTCCAGCAGTGGACAGGTCGTGGCCACCACCCAAGAGATGCCCGGTCCGTCGGTGCTGTCGACATCGGAGCTCGACACCGCCCGCCGCGGCACCCTGATCAGCGATCACCCCACGGCGGCGGGGCTTGCGGGCCCGGTCCGGATAGCCGCCGCCAGCGCCCCCGGCGACCGTATCGTGGTGGTGGCCGAGAGCCTGGCCGACCGCGACGCCGCGGTCACCGACCTGTCGCGCGAACTCGCAGTCGGTTTCCCGCTCGTGCTCCTCGCCGCCGCGATCGGCGCTTACCTGCTGGCCATCGCGGCGCTTCGGCCGGTGGAACGCATGCGCGCCCGCGCCGCCGGCATCACCCACACCGACCCCACCGCACGGCTACCGATTCCGCCCGCGAACGACGAAATCTCGCGACTGGGAACAACATTCAACGATCTCCTCACCCGCCTACACGAAGCCCTCGACCGGGAACGACAGTTCGTCGCCGACGCCGGCCACGAACTACGCACACCGCTCGGGCTGCTCACCACCGAACTCGAACTCGCACTGCGCCGTCCCCGCACCAATGCCGAACTCACCGACTCGCTGCGCTCGGCACTTGATGAGGTCGAGCGGCTCTCACGGCTCGCGCGAGCGATGCTCGCCGCCACGGCCGGCACCCCGCGCGATCCCGATGCCCCACTGCCGGCCCTGACACTGCGACCGCTGCTCGATGTGGTGGTCGCCCGCCATGGCCTCACCGCCGGGGACATCACCGTCGAATGCCCACCCGACCTCGAAATCCGCGCCGACGCGGGCGATCTCGACCGAATCCTGACCAACCTGCTCGACAACGCCCTCGAACACGGCGCACCTCCTGTCCATATCCGCGCTGACCGGCCCGACGTGAGCACGGTCGAAGTGCGGGTGCGTGACCACGGGCCCGGCATGGCGTCGCGGTTCCTGCCGCAGGCGTTCGAACGATTCACCCGCGCCGACACCGCCCGCACCCGCGGCGGCAGCGGACTCGGCTTGGCCATCGTCGCGACCCTCGCCTTGCGCAACCACGCCACCGTCACCGCCGCCAACCACCCCGACGGCGGTATCGAAGTCACCCTCACCTTGCCCGCACAACTCACGGGTGCAGGAACAACGACCTAGCCAGCTGGGCTCACAGCTCACCGGGCCGTCAGCTGCGCGAGGCGGTCAGGCCGGACCGTGGGAACGGGCAGCATCGGCCCAGGCTCGGACGCTCACCGAATTGTCCAGCGGCGCAACGTATTCCGTGCAGCCTGATCGGGTCACGTGGTGGGTTCGAATTCCCAGAGCACCGGCCCACCGGCGGAGTCCTTGGGGATGGGGAAGTAGCTGTGGTGGGTGGACGGGTCCAGGGCCAGGGTGTGCGCGCCGTCGGCCAGATGCTTGGACCCGGCCCCCACAGGGTGCCCGTCACGGTTGTCGAACACATTGACCCAGCCGCTTTCGGCCGCCACGTACAGCCGGTGTGCGGCCGCGTCGTAGACCATCACGTCAGGCCTCTGACCGACACTGCTGTGGTCGGTGACCCGGTGGCCGGCAAGGTCGACGGTCACCATGGTGGCGTTGTCCTCGCAGCCGACGAACATCAGCTGGTCGGTGGCATCGAGTGCCTGACCGTGCGGCCCGGCGCACCCCGGGGTCGGGATCCGGTCGCCCACCGTGAAGCTCGTCGGGTCGACGAGGGCGACATCGCCGCGCCCCTGCACCGCCACCACCATCCGGTCGAGGGCCGGGTCGTAGACAACGTTGCCGACCTCACCGCCCAGCGGCACGGCCGCGCGCACGGTCCCGGTGTCGGCGTCGGCAACGGTTTCGGTGCCCGCGCGCTCGTTGGTTGGCTGCCGAGTTCATCAAAGACTATTCGAAGGGGCGAGACCTCGCGCAGGTAGTTAGCGACGATTGGTGGCGCGAGACCATTCTGTTCTATATAGCAGGATCTGACGCGACACCGGTTGTTGCGGCATGCCTCGCATACGCAAAGAGCGCACCAGCAGATAAATCTACGGCCAGTGTGCTCACGCTTGCCGTTCAGTGCGCCGACGATGCGCGAGAACTGTCTGTTGAACTCCAGGATGCAGTCAACGCTATGCAAAGTCCACCCGACATCATGACCAATCACGACGCTCGACGGATCGCGGCACGAACGAGATTGCTTCTTCGCGCGAACCGAGAGAAGCGAATCCTGCCAGGCGTATACGCATCCGACCCTATAACCAAATGGGAGTATCTATATTTCCTGGAATCGACCGACCACCCGACGGATCGGGTTCCGGATCACTGGAGAGGCAAATCCGATTTCAGATCCGGCGGAGACGAACCCATCACTGGACTCCGCCATGAAGATGCGGCGGACTTCTGTAACTGGCTCGGCACCGAACTGGAGACCCAAGACCTCTACCGCCTGCCCACAGTTCATGAACTGTCCGAAGGAGTATGGCCTGGCGGATCTGATCCCAGTCCATCGTGGACATATGACCGCCTCGGCAACACGAACGATGACCTAGCATCGACAATACTCGGAAACAACGTACTGCACGAATATATTCCATTTCCAGATATAACAGACCCGCAACTTCGGCATGCGTTCAGAAATTCCATTGATTCTGATTCGATGGATCTGCTCGCCATGATTAACCATCAAGTCGATGGACACGTGCTATTCGACTTCCGCAATGGCCTCGGCGAACGATACCCGGTCAAGTTGCCCAGTAATGCCAGCGCAGAAGCGGCGGAAGCGCTCTATTCACGCGCAGGTGATTCCATTCATTGTGATGGTGGCCAAATCGAACACAAGTGCGTGTATCTGAAAACACTTCTACATCAAACTATGCAAATTGCCATGGGTCAGGAACCTCTCGGCGCTTCGACGCTTCCGCCGACGTGGTCAATCGATGAAGGTCTCCCCAAGGTCGGCAGTAGACTATCGAACGATATTTCGAGGCTAGCGGCACTCACCTTCTCCCGAAGTCACCCCGGAGGTGGCGAATCGACATCTGCCATTCAAACGAGGATTAAACGACTTCGGTATGCGCTGATTCTGTTCGCGGCCTTCGTGAGGACAACCCTCGCCGCCATGGACGCAAGCGCCGACAAACCACCAAAATTTCCGAGACGTCACCTGTCGCTCCGCGCAACGAAGGACCGGAGACTAATCTGCATCGCTTCACTGCACATTCTGCTGAAGACTGCTCGGGAAATCTACTGCAGTTGCGTGACGCTGGAACTACGTGTCAGCGAAAAAATCCAGGCAACTGAGACGCTCAGATACGTTCGGGTGCCCGGCACGGACAAAGCCGGCACCGAAGTGCAATCGACTATTCACCCGCCGTCCCGCTTCCAAAGAATTGCCAAACGTTTCTTCGACCTAACCTTCGCATGCGCGGCGTTTTTTGCCATTTTACCCGTCCTTCTGATCATAGCTGTCGCAATAAAGGTGAGTAGTCGAGGACCCGCATTCCACTTGTCCGAGCGCGTGGGATTGAATGGAATTCCGTTCGATCTGATCAGGTTCAGAACAATGTACATGGATGCCGATGCCATCGTGAACCGTGCGCTCAATGAATTTGATTCTCCGATATTTTTCAAAATGAGAGATGACCCGCGAGTAACTCCCATCGGACGGCTTCTTCGTCGATACAGCTTTGATGAACTCCCCCAATTCTTCAATGTGATCAAAGGAGACATGAGCGTCGTGGGACCGCGGCCCTGTCTCGCACATGAGGTCGCGGCATTCGACGGCAAACAACTCCGTCAGCTCATAGTCAAGCCTGGGATTACCGGGCTATGGCAGGTCAGCGGACGTTCCGATCTATCAGAGGCCAGCTCGATGCGGCTGGACCTGTCCTATGTCGAGAACTTCTCCATGGGGCAAGACCTCCGCTTGATCGCCAGAACTGTTCGCGCGGTGACCCAAGGGGAAGGCAAATACTGACACGCACCAGCACCACCTACCTGCCTTCCGGTCCCCCGAGTGAATTGCCTGTAAGTGTTTGTTTTGTGGTGGCCGGCCTAGGCTGGCTCGCACCTGACTTCGGACAGATGTTGATCTCGGGGGCGCTCGCGGCCCGGTGATCAGAGGGTTCGCTGTGGCGTCGGCCTGAATTCGCACACTAACTCGATCTTCGTACGCTGGCCGGGTGGCCGACGTGCGGACGGTGAAGACCGCGTCGGGGACGACCGCGGTGCAGATCGTGTGGTCCACGCGGAGCCCGCGATATCGAGCATGTCGGTTCGGCGCACGACGACGCGGAGCTGGAAGGGTTGCGGGCCGCGCCGAACCAGCGCCTGGCTCGCGGCCAGGGCGAACTCGACCTCGGTGTCGGCGGTCCGGCCGGTGAGGGCGGAACTGCCGAGTTGCCTTCGGGGACTTTGGAAATCGCGAGTTCACGGGCCGCGCATTTGTGGGACGCGCTCGATCACGCCTACCGGGTTCTGGGTTTCGCGCGCGTCACCGACGACGAGGTGCTCCGCGATCTGGTGTTGGCGCGGATCATCGAACCGACCAGCTTCACCACCTACCACCGTCCAGGTCACCGCGCCAGTTCTCGACCTTCCATATCACGAGGCAGCCGGAATGGACGGATCTCGGACATCGAATGAGTTCACTTCTGCCCATCCTCACGTGTGTTGAACAACTGCTCGAGCCTGTCTGCCACGACACCGAGCGGCCCGGGCTCGCCGAATCCCTGGTGACTGCAGTCGATATCGATCTGCACGATCTCGCCGGTGACGAAATCGCGCCACATCTCACCCAGCGAATGTTCGCCCTCGGACCATGGCGTCCCGTCTTCGCCGCGTGCCGCTCGGAACACGACCGCATCGCCGTGGAACAACGGCGTACGCCATTGTTCCAGTATTTCCAGATTGTTCATGAACACGCGCATTCCGCGATCGAGAATTTCGGCGATATCGGGCGCATCGAGATCGTCGCCATACGTCGCCGACGCCCACGCCCGGATTACCTGCGCCGCATTTTCCGGCCCGAACGCATCCGGTTCGATGAGTTCGTTCGGGGACGCATCGAGAATGGCGAGTACCTCCACCTCACGTCCCCGAGCCGATAGCGCGCCGGCGACCGCGTGGGCCGCGATACCTCCGAACGACCAGCCCAGCAGCAGGTACGGCCCCTGCTCCTGCGTCGAGAGAATGGTGTTCGTGTAATCCTCGACCATCTCTTCGAAGGAGTTCGGCATCGGCTCGCCGTTGAATCCTCTGGACTGGAGAACGTGGATCGGCCGGTCCGGCAGGTGATCCGCGATCGATCGATACGCCCAGCCCACGCCACCGGCCGGATGGATGCACCACAGTGGCCGCCTGGTCCCGGAGTTTCGCAGCGGCAGCACCGGTGCGAAGTGATCGACGGCCCCGCCGTCGTGCAGATGTGCCGCCAGTCCGGCGACCGTCGGATGCTCGAAGACCAGCCGGATCCCGATCGCCACATCCAATTCCAGCCGGATCCGGCTCACCAGTCGCGTCGCCAGCAGCGAATGACCACCCAATTCGAAGAAGTCGTCATCGATGCCGACCCGCTCCACGCCGAGCACACCGGTGTATATCCCGATCAGGGCCTGCTCCACGGGAGTTCGCGCCGGCCGGTACGGCCTGGCCGAGACGAATTCGGGTACCGGCAGCGCGCGCCGGTCCAGTTTTCCGTTGGCGGTCAACGGAAAACGATCCAGTGCCACGATCGCGGCCGGAACCATGTAGTCCGGCAACCGCTCCCCCAGGAACCGCCGCAGATCGCCGGTTTCCACCGAATCACCATCGGCGGCAACCACATACCCGGCCAGCCGATTCGAATCACCCGATGCCAGGGCGAGCACGGCAGCCCGCGCGACCGCTGGATGCTCCAGCAGCGCCGCCTCGATTTCCCCGGGCTCGACGCGGTAGCCGCGGACCTTGACCTGTTCGTCCGAACGACCGACGTACTCGAGCACTCCGGCGCCGGTCCAGCGCACCAGGTCGCCGGAGCGGTACAACCGTGCGCCGGCGGCGGAATCGAAGGGATCGGCCACATACCGGGCCGCGGTCAACCCCGGCCGGCCCAGATACCCGCGGGACACCTGCGCACCACCGATGTACAGCTCGCCCACCACACCCACGGGCGCCGGATTCAGCGCACCATCGAGCACATAGGTCCGTACATTGCCCACCGGGCGGCCGATCGGCACCGAGGCACCGGAGGCGGCATCGGCGCCCGAGATCGTGTGGACGCTGGTGCATACCGTCCCCTCCGTGGGGCCGTACGCATTCATGATCGTCAGCCCGGGGAACCGATCACCGCACGTGGCCACCGAATAGTGGTCGAGTCGCTCGCCCGCGACCACGACATCGCGGACGTCGGCGAATATCGCGTCCGCGCGCAGGTCGTCGACGAGCGTGCGGAACAGCGAGGTGGTCAGCACCAGGGAATCCGGCCCCGCGGCCGCACCGATGCGGCGCGAATCCATCGCATCGAGGACATCACGGGAGAGCAGGACCAGTGTTCGCCCGCTCGCCAGTGCCGGCCATATCTCGTACACCGAGGCATCGAACGTCGTCGACGCGTGCACCAGGACCCGGTCTCGGGGACCCGATACCCACCCGTGCCGAATCAGGTTCGCGAGATTGCGGTGGGTGACCTGCACGCCCTTCGGCGTACCCGTCGATCCGGAGGTGTAGATGACATAGGCGAGGTTGTCCGGGCGCAGCGCGCCGCGCTGCTGTGCCTCGGTGATGTCTGTCGAATCATCAACGGCGGCAGGGTCATCGGCCAAGTCGTCGACCAGCACTCGCTCGATCGGCAGCGCGGGCAACGCGCTCGCGCTCGCACGGTCGGTCACCAGAACCGCCGGCGCGGCATCGGTCAGAACCCCAGCGATGCGCTGCGCCGGGTTCGCCGGGTCGATCGGCAGATACGCGCCTGCGGCCTTCAGCACACCCAGCAGCGCCGCGACCTGCTCGGGCGATCGCGACAGCGCAACGCCCACAATCGAATCGGGCCCGACACCGCGGTCGGCAAGGGCTCTGGCGAGCCGATTGCCGTGGCGGTCGAGCCGCGCGTAAGACCACTCCCGTCCGTCGTCGGAGACGATGGCCACCGCGTCCGGACGCGCCTGCGCCTGCTGCTCGAACAGCTCCACCAGCATGGTGTCCGCCGGTTCGGCCGAGGTCTGCTCGACCAGTTCCAGTACCTGCCGGCGCTCCTGGGCATCGAGCACGTCCAGCGTCTCGATCGACTCATACGGGGCAGCGGTGACCTGCTCGAGGACGCGCACGAACCGTGCGCTCATCGACGCCACCGTATCCCGATCGAACAGGTCGGCGGAGTATTCGGCCACGCCGTCGAAGCCGCCCGCGATCGTCGCATGCGGGGACACGCTGAATACCAGATCCATTCGGGCGGTGGCAGTTTCGACCAGGTACAGGCGGGCCTGCGCACCGGCGAAGTCGATTTCCGGGAGTTCGGTGTTCTGATACGCGAACGTCACCTGGAACAGCGGATGATGCGCCGCGGATCGTGCCGGGTTGAGCAGTTCGACGAGCCGTTCGAACGGCACGTGCTGATTGTCATAGGCGGCCAACGCTTTACGGCGAACCCGGTCCACCGTCTCGGCGAACGACGGCCGACCGGAAAGGTCGGCGCGCAGCACCCAGGTGTTGACGAAGAAGCCCACCGATTCGTCCAGCGCCGCGTCGGTCCGCCCAGCGATAGGTGAGCCGATGGCGATATCGTCGCCGCCGCCCAGCTTGTGCAGCAACACCGCGAAGCCCGCCTGCAGCACCATCGCCGTGGTCGCTTCGCACCGGCGCGCCAGCTCCTCGATCTGCGCTGCGACCTGCGGGCCGACCGCGAACCGCACGGTGCCGCCGCGATGACTGGGCCGCGCGGGCCGCGGCCGATCGACCGGCAGCGGCAGCTGATCGGGCAGTCCCGCCAGTTCGCTACGCCAGTAATCGAATTGCTGGGCCACCAGACTACCGGGATCCGACGGCTCACCAAGCAGTTCGCGCTGCCATAGCGCGTAGTCGGCGTACTGCACCGGCAACGGCCGCCACTGTGGTGCCCCGCCATGGGTGCGCGCCCGATAGGCCGTACCGAGGTCGCGCAGCAACGGCGCCAGCGACCAGCCGTCGCCCGCGATGTGATGAACAACCAGCATGAGCACGTGATCACCTGCGGCGCAACGAATCACCAATGCACGCACCGGCGCCTCGGCGGCGAGATCGAACTCGTGCCCCGCCTCGGCCGCCACCAGATCCGCGAGTTCGTTCTCGGAGGCCGCGGTCCGCACCGAGACCGGGACATCGACCTGCGCCGGGGGCAGGACCAGCTGCACCGGCGTGCCGTCGACCTCGTCGAAAACGGTGCGCAGCACCTCGTGCCGGTCGACGAGGTCACCGACCGCCGCGACCAGCGCCGGGATATCCAACTCGCCCGCCAGCCGCACCGCCATCGGCATGTTATAAGTGGCCGAGGGCCCGTCGAGCCGATGGATGAACCACAGCCGCTGCTGCGCGAACGACAGCGGGACGCGCTCGGGACGGGCCCGAGCTACCAACGCCGGCCGGGCGAGACCGGCATCGCCGACCCGCGCCGCCAGTTCCGCGACCGTGCGGTGGTCGAACACCGCCCGAATCCCGAGTTCGGCTGCCAGTTCCGCCCGGATCCGGCTCACCAGCCGCGTGGCCAGCAGGGAATGACCACCCAGCTCGAAGAAGTCGTCGTCGATACCGACGCGCGCGACGCCCAGCACACCGGCGAAAATCTCGGCCAGCTGCTGCTCGACGGGCGTGCGCGGGGCCCGGTAGGGCGCCGTGGCGTCGTACCCGGGAACCGGGAGCGCCCGCTTGTCGAGTTTTCCGTTGGTGGTCAGCGGAAGATCGTCCATGATCATGATCGCGGCCGGAACCATGAACTCCGGCAACCGCTCAGCCACGAATCGCCGCAGCTCGCTCGGTTCCACGGAGTGCCCTTGGGCCACAACGACATATCCGGCCAGCTGCCCGGATCCCGCCGGCGGGTGGGCGATCACCGCAGCCCGGGTGACCATCGGATGGCCGGCCAGCACCGACTCGACCTCGCCCGGCTCGACCCGGTGACCGCGAACCTTGACCTGCTCATCGGTGCGACCGCAGTACTCGAGCACACCGTCGCCGGTCCAGCGCACCAGATCGCCGGTGCGGTACAGCCGCTCACCCGGCACCCGCGCAAGCGGGTCGGCCACGAACCGCGAAGCGGTCAGCCCCGGGCGGCCCAGATATCCGCGCGCCAGCTGCGCACCGCCTATATACAGCTCGCCGAGCACACCGGGCGGCACCGGGCGCAGCAGGGGGTCGAGCACGAACAATCGGGTGTTGCCCAACGGTGTACCGATCGGCACGGTGGCCGCGCCGTCCGGGAACGCGACACCCCGCGGCAGCAGATGGGTGGTCGCGTAGAAGGTTTCGGTCGGTCCGTAGCCGTTGATCACCCGTGTGCCCGGCCAGACCCGAGCTACCCGATGCACCAGGCTCATCGGCAGCGCCTCACCGGCCAGCACGACGGTACCGGCCTCGACCCGATCGGCGATCCGATCGAGGATGGCCGCCAACGCCGAAGGCACCGTGGAGATCACGCTGCCCGCCCACCGGGTCCGCTCTCCCAGAGCCAGCACATCGGGGACGATCTCGACGCTGCCACCGGCGCACAGTGTCACGAAGATCTCGAACACCGAGACGTCGAACGAGACCGACGTACCGGCCAGCACATGCGGCGATGGGTCGTCTCCGTAGAGTTCGCGCATCACCACCACGGCATTCGACACGCTCGCGTGGGTCACCGCGACCCCCTTGGGCGTCCCCGTCGTGCCGGAGGTGTAGATCACGTATGCCAGGTTGTCCGGCCGCGGCGCGCGGGTCCGGGCCGGCAGGCGCTTCTCGGCGCCGCCGGCGATGTCGGCGAGGCGAACGCACCTCAGTCCGGTCGTGCGGACGGTGTCCGTGGCGGCGCTGTCATCCAGCAGCACACACACCGGCGCGGCGTCGGCGAGCAGGAACTCGATGCGGTCGGCCGGATACTCCGGATCGACCGGCAGATAGGCGCTTGCGGACTTCAGCACGCCCCAGAGCGCGGCGATCAGATCCGGCGAGCGCCGCACCATGACCGCGATCAGCGTGTCCGGCCCGGCCCCCTGGGCGATCAACGCGGCCGCGATCCGGTTCGCGCGGTCGCTCAGTTCCCGATATGTCCAGGTCTCCTCGCCGGACACCACTGCCGGCGCCTCCGGATTCGCCGCGGCTCGCTGCTCGAACAGGTTCACCACCGTCAGGTCCGCATCGACCGGTACGGGGTGCTCACTCCACATCTCCAGAATCCGCTGCCGCTCCCGCGGATCCAGCACGTCGATCGCACCGGTCGCGGGCGCCGAATCGGCCGCCAGCTGTTCCAGGACCCGGACAAGCCGGCCGGCGAGTTCGGCGATGGTCGCACGATCGAACAGGCCGGCGGCGTACTGGAAGGCCAGCCGCAGATGCGGAGTCGCCGCGGCGATGACCGCGAGCGGGTAGGAGGTGCCGTCCTCGACCTCCAGACCGGAGATGACCAGGCCGCTCGAGACCGCGGAGGCCTCGATGCCGGCGTCGTCGACCGGATACGACTCGAACACGATCACCGTGTCGAACAACGGGTTCAGGCCGGTCCGCTGGTGGGCGGCGCTCAACTCGTAGTGATGGTGCTCGAGCAGCGCGCTCTGGCTTTCCTGCACGCTTGTGAGAAGTTCTGCGACGGGCGTATTCGCGGCGATCGGCACCCGGACCGGGATGGTGTTGATGAAAGCCCCGACCATCGAATCGGATCCGTCGAGATCGGCCGGCCGGCCGGATACCGTCGCGCCGAACAGCACATCGCGTTGGCCGGTGAGATTCGCCAGCACGATCGCCCAGGCGCACTGGGCCATGGTGTTGAGCGTGACCCGGAGTTCGGCCGCACGCAGCGTCAAACGCCTCGCGACGTCCTCCGGAAGCTCCAGGTTCATGCGCCCGATCCCCTGCGCGGCGCCGGTCTCGATCTCCTGCGCCGCACGGTGATCGGCCGCACGCGCCCGCAGCACAGGTTCCAGCAGCGTCGGCTCCGTCACGCCCGCGAGGGCCTGTCCCCACGCCCGGTCGGCGGCGGCGCGGTCGCGCCGGGACAGCCACACCAGATAGTCACGATAGCCGGGAGCAAGCGAGGGCATCTCGGCGCCGGGCCCGGATGCGTACAGCCGCAGCAGGTCCCGTAGCATCAACGGCATCGACCAGCCGTCGAACAGCACGTGGTGGATGGTGAGTGCGACCTGCGCGCGATCGGGCGCGGTGATCGCGAGCGTCAGTCGCAGCAGCGGCGGCACACCGAGATCGAAATATTCCTCGCGATCTCGCTGTGCCAGCTTCCGCAGGGCGGCGTCCTGCTCGGCTTCCGGCAGACCGGTCAGATCGGCGAACCGCCATGGCAGTTCGGAATTTTCGACCACGATCGCGATGGGATCGCCGTGCGAGTCCGCCGCATAGGCGGTGCGCAGGTTCGAATAGCGGTGCAGCAGAGCCTGTCCGGCCGACCGCAGGCGTTGTGGATCGATCGCGCTGTTCACCTGCATCGCGAGGCGAATGTGATACGGGTCGAACTCCGAGTCGGCCATGCGGGCATGGAACAGCAGGCCGGCCTGCATCGGAGTGACGGGCCAGATGTCGGCGAGCCCAGGATAGCGGGCCTCGAACGCCTCGATCTCGGCCTGCCCCAGCGAAACCAGCGGCAGATCCGAGGGCGTCAGCCCGCCGGCGCCGGCGCTGCCGGCATATCGGGCGAGCCCGGCCAGTGCGGCACACCACCGCTCGGCGAGTTCGGCCACCGTTTCCCGGTCCAACACTCCGGTGGGGAATGCGAACGACGCCTGCAGGATCGGGCCCTCGGCGGTGTCGTGCGCGATGGCGTTGATGTCCAGGGCCGCGAGCACCGGCATCGCGGGATCCAGTGCCGCACTGTAACTCCGGTCCGACGCGGGCATCCACGCCTGCTCGCTGTCGTCTCGCTCGCCGGGGCCCGCGAGTCGGCCGAGATAGTTGAAGCTGATCTCGGCGTCCGGGAATTGCCCCAGGACCGCGGCGGTTTCGGGGTTGAGCTGGCGTAGCAGCCCGTATCCGATGCCCTCGTCCGGGACAGCGCGCAGTTGTTCCTTGATCCCCTTGAGCACCGCGGCGGCCGCGAGGCCACCGGCGAACGCGTCGTCCAGATCCGGTCCGGCGACATTCAGCCGCACCGGGAACACCGAGGTGAACCAGCCGATCGTGCGGGACAGCGCGGCGCCCGGGACGATGTCCTCGATGCGGCCATGACCCTCGAGCTGGATCAGCGTGGGCTCGGCGGCTTCACCGCGGTCTCGCCGCCAGGCGGCGACGGCCATGCCCAGCGCGGCCAGCAATCCATCGTTGACACCGGTTTTGAACAGGGCGGGCAATGCGGTCAGCACCGCTTCGGTCACCGGCGCCGCAATCTCGACCTCGACGCGATCGACCGTGGCCACGACATCCACCGCGGGATCCAAGCGGCGAGACCCCAGGCAGCGAGCCGGGGTATCCACGACCGAACCCCACCACGACAGCTCGGCCACCCGCACCGGGGTCGCCGCCTCGTCGAGCAGTGCGTGCGCCCACCGCCGCACCGAGGTGCCCGCGGCGGGCAGCGCCGGCTCGGCTCCCGACCGCACCTGCGACCACGCTGCGGCCAGATCCGGCAACAGGATCCGCCACGACACACCATCGATCACGAGATGATGGATGATGACCGCGAGCAGCCCGACCCGGTCGGCACCGTGGTCGAACCAGACGAACTGCAGCATGACACCCGCACGCGGGTCCAATCGCCCTGTGCCGGAGTCCAATTCGGTCTCGATCGCCGCGTCGGCGGTCGCCGTGCCGATAAGGTCGACCCGCCGCAGCATCGAGTCGACGTCGACCGTGCCCGCGGGCAGCATCTCCATGCCCGGTCCGCGCTCGTCCTCGACCAGGCGCGCCCTGAGACCGTCGTGGTGATCGATCACCGCGGTCAGCGTGGCCAGCAAACCGGCGTGGTCGACACCTACCGGCAGGTTCACCAGCACCGTCTGCGAGAACCGATCGAATCCGGACTCGTGCCGCCGCACCCACCTCGCGACCGGCAGCAGCGGCGCCCAGCCCACACCTCCGCCGGGCAGCTCCACGAGCACCGGACCAGTATCGTCCCGCCCGGCCGCCAGGGCACCCAGTGCGGCAATCGTGCGGTGCTGGAACACTTCCCGGGGCGTCACCAGCACACCGGCCGCCCGGGCGCGCGAGACGACCTGGATCGAACGGATGCTATCGCCGCCCATCTCGAAGAAGTCGTCGTCGATACCTATCCGATCCACGCCCAGGACACCGGCGAAGACGTCCGCGAGCACCTGCTCGGCTTGTCCGCGCGGCGCCCGATACGCCACCGCCGATACGAACTCCGGGTCCGGCAAGGCACGTTTGTCGAGTTTTCCGTTGGCGGTCAACGGGAATCGATCGACGACCATGACGACGGACGGAACCATGAACTCGGGCAGCCGCTGGCCGACGAACCGCCGCAACTCCCCCGCATCGATGGTCGCATCCGCCGACGCGGCAGTCACATACGCGATGAGCCGCTTCCCACCGCCGGAGTCGGAGCGGGCCAGGACCACCGCCCCCGAGACCGCCGGATCGGCGGTCAGCGCGGCCTCGACCTCGCCGGGCTCGATCCGGAAGCCCCGGACCTTGACCTGATCGTCAGCGCGGCCGGCGAATTCGAGCACCCCGGCCGCGGTCCAGCGAACCAGGTCGCCGGTCCGGTACAGCCTGCCGCCGCCGAACGGATCGGCGACGAACCGGGCCGCGGTCAACCCCGCGCGCCCCAGATAGCCACGGGCCAACTGACCTCCGGCCACATACAGTTCGCCGGCTACGCCCACCGGGACCGGTCGCAGCCGGTCGTCCAGCACGAATATCCGGGTGCCGGCCAACGGCCCACCGATCGGAACCGCCGCACCGCGGCTGGCTGCGACCGGGTACGAGGTGACGGCCACCGTCGCCTCGGTCGGACCGTAGAGATTCCTGACCTCGACCTCCGGCCTGGCCGAGGTGATCAGCTGGGCGGACCGGGCATCGAGCGCATCGCCGCCGGTGTGCAGGGCGGTCAGAGATTCGAGATCACCTGTCGCGGCGGCGGATACGATCTGCTCGGCCAGACCAGCCAGCAGTGACGGCGACACGAAGACCTTCGAGATGCGGTGCTCGCGGATCAGCGCGGCCATCTGCTCCGGGTCCAATCGGCCCGGGGCGGCGACGATGACGGGCGCACCCGAGGCCAGCGCCGGCCACAGCTCATAGGTCGACGCGTCGAACGCGGTCGTCGACTGCATCAACACCGGTTCCCCCGGCCCCGGCCGCCAGGCATTCGGCACCAAGCAGGCCACATTGCCCTGGGTGACGACCACGCCCTTGGGAGTACCGGTGGATCCGGAGGTATATATGACATAGGCCGGATGCGACGGCTCGAGCGGATGTGACCGCGGCCCGGCGGTGATCGGCGCATCATCGTGCGCAGCTGCCGCATTCACGATCTGCGGGTCGTCGATGACCAGGACCGGATCAGCGTCGCCGAGCATGAATTCGATGCGTTCGGCTGGGTAGTCCGGATCGATGGGCAGGTAGGCGCCACCGGCCTTCAGCACCGCGAGTACGGCGACGACGAACTCGACCGAACGCGGCAATGCCACCGCGACAATCGATTCCGGTCGCACTCCCCGTCCGGCGAGATCGCGCGCGAGCCGGTCGGCGCGGGCGTGCAGCTCGCCGTAGGTCAACCGCACCGGCCCGGAGATGATCGCAACGGCCTCCGGCGTCGCCGCGGCCCGGCGTTCGAGCAGCTCGGTGATCGTGGTGTGGCTGTCCGGACCCACCGATGTCGCCCGGCCGCTCCATACGTGGAGGATCCGGTGACGCTCGTATTCGGCGAGAATGTCCACCGCATCGACGGCAACGGCGGGGTCGGTGACCAGTGTGCCCAGCAGCCGGACGAATCGGTCCGCCAGCTGCTGCACGGTCGAGCGGTCGAACAGGTCCGTGGCGTACTCGATGGAGCCTGTCCAGCCCGCATCGCGGGCATCGGTCGCGGGGGTGTCGAGGATGGTGAAGGACAGGTCGAATCGGGACGTGCCGATGGACAGCGGGATCGCCCGCGTTCCCAGCCCGGCGAGCCCGATCTCGGACAGCGGGTTGTTCTGGAAGGCGAGAGCCACCTGGAACAGCGGGTGATGCGCGGGCGAGCGCACTGGATTCAGCAGTTCCACCAGCAGCTCGAACGGAACATCCTGATTCGCGTAGGCGGACAGGGCCTTCTCGCGCACCTGCGCCAGGACATCGGCGAACGACGACCCCGCCGCGATCGTGGCCCGCATGACCCACGTGTTGATGAAGATCCCGACCAGATTGTCGAGCGCCGAATCCGTGCGCCCCGCGATCGGAGATCCGATCGAGATGTCCTCGCCCGCGCCGAGTCTGAACAACAAGACCGCCAGCGCCGCCTGCAACACCATCGACGCGGTCGCGCCCGTACCACGAGCCAGATCCTCGACCGCTCGCCGCAGGTCCGATTCCACGACGAACTCGATCGTGTCACCGCGGTTGGATGCCGTCGGCGGCCTCGGCCGGTCGGCCGGCAGTCGAATCAGCTCGGGCAGGCCGGTCAATTCGCCTCGCCAGTAAGCGAATTGCCGCGACAGCACGCTGTCCGGATCCGATGTGTCGCCCAGCAGGTCGCGCTGCCACAGCGTGTAGTCGATGTATTGCACCGGCAGCGGTGTCCACTGCGGTACGCGTCCGCCACTTCGGGCCCGGTACGCGTATGCCAGATCGCCCAGTAGCGGGGCCAGCGACCAGCCGTCGCCGGCGATGTGATGCAACACGAGCACCAGTACGTGATCGTCGGCGGCGCAACGGATCACCGATCCACGCACCGGAATTTCGCGGGCCGGATCGAATTCGTGACCGGTTTCGCGGCGCACGAGTTCGGCGAGTTCGTCGTCCGATTGCGCCGACTGGACGGTGAAGACCGTTTCCGGGTCGGGAACCGATTGGACGACCTGGACGGGAATACCGTCGATGTCGTCGAAGGTCGTGCGCAATGCCTCGTGACGGCCGAGGACATCACCGAGCGCGGCGATCAGCGCCGGCAGGTCCAGCGCGCCGGACAATCGGACCGCCATCGGCATGTTGTAGGTGGCCGACGGGCCGTCGAGCTGGTGGATGAACCACAGCCGCCGCTGCGCGAAGGACAACGGCACCGCGGCCGGTCGCTCCCGCGCGATCAGCAGCGGGCGGGCGACGCCCGAATCGGTCAGCTGCCCAGCCAGTTCGGCGACCGTCGGGCAGTCGAACACGGTCCGGATCGCTAGTTCGGTACCCAGCTCGGAACGAATCCGGCTCACCAACCGGGTCGCCAGCAGCGAATGCCCGCCCAACTCGAAGAACGAATCGTCGATACCCACCCGGCCGACACCCAGCACCTCGGCGAACAACCCGGCCAGCAGCTCTTCGCGCTCATTACGAGGGCCTCGATAGCTCGCCGCGGCACCGAATTGCGGATCCGGCAGGGCACGCCGGTCCAGTTTCCCGTTGGGCGTCAACGGGAACCGATCGAGCACCACCACCGCGGCCGGAACCATGAACTCCGGCAATCGATTCGCCACATACCGCCGGATGTCGGCAGCCACCCCGTTCGGCCCGGCGTGCGGGTCCGCGGTCCGGTCCGTATCGCTGCCTGCGCCGGCGGGTGTGATGTATCCGACGAGTTGGTTGCCGTCACCGGTCGCACCGGGGCGGGCGACCACGACTGCCTGGTCGACCGCCGGGTGAGCCGCCAGGACGGACTCGACCTCACCGAGTTCGATCCGGAAACCTCGGATCTTCACCTGATCGTCGGCGCGGCCCACGTATTCCAGCGCACCGGTGGCGGTCCAGCGAACCGCGTCGCCGGTGCGATACAGGCGACCGCCACCGACCGGATCGAAGGGATCGGCCACGAATCGCGCGGCGGTCAAGCCGGCCCGCGCCAAATACCCGCGAGCCAACTGGTCTCCGGCAACATACAACTCACCGGCGACCCCGGCGGGCACCGGTCGCAACCACCCGTCGAGGACGAACAGCCGCACGGCCGCCAGCGGACGACCGATGCACACACCCGGCCCGCCTGGTTCGACGAGCGCGGTGGTGGTCAGGACGGTCGCCTCGGTCGGGCCGTACCCGTTGACGATGCGCGTGCCCGCGAGTTCCGCGCCGATCCGCTCGACGAGCGCATCGGTCAAGGGTTCGCCCGCGAAAATGATGGTATCGGTGCTGATCCGGATATCCGGGCTGCCGAGCAGTTCGGTGAACGCCGACGGAACGGTGCTGATCAGAGCGCCGTTCCAGCCGCCCCGCCCAATCAGGGCGAGAATGTCGTCGACCAGTTCCAGACTCGCGCCGATGCCTAGCGCGGCGAAAATCTCCAGCACCGACACATCGAACGCCACCGAGGTAGTCCCCAATATCCGGTCGCCACCGTTCATCCCGGTCCTGGCAGCCAGTTCACCCAGCGCCGCGGCGACATTGCGTTGGGTGACCACGACGCCCTTGGGCCGGCCGGTGGAGCCGGAGGTGTAGATGACGTACGCCGGGTGCGGAGGCCGCAGCGGTCCGCGGCGCTCGGCGTCGGTGACAGCCGCGTTGCCGAGAGTGGCGACCTGGGCGGCCGTGCCGGGTTCGTCCACGATCAGAAGTGGTGGCGGCGAGGCGATGTCGAGGTCGGTGAACCGCTCGGTCAGCGAACTCTCGGTGAGCACCAACACCGGTGCGGCATCGGTGAGCATGAAGCCGATGCGCTCGGGCGGGTATCTCCAGTCGACGGGCAGGTAGGCGCCGCCGGCCTTCAGCACCGCCAGCAGCGCGACGATCATCTCCGCCGAACGCGGCAACGCCACGGCGACAACCGTTTCCGGTCCCGCACCGCGCTCGATCAGCAGGCGCGCGAGCTGGTTGGCGCGCGCATGCAGCGCACGGTAGGTCAGCTCCACAGCGCCGGACACCACCGCGACCGCATAGGGTGTCGCGACTGCCTGACGCTCGAGCAGCTCGATCAGCGTGCCCCCGGCCGGCTGCGGCGGCTGCGCTGTGGAGCCGCTCCACACCTCGAGGATCCGGCGGCGCTCGTCGTCGGCCAGGATGTCCGCCGCACCGACGGCACCGGCCGGCGCGGTCACCATGATGCCGAGCACGCGCACGAACCGCTCCGCCAGCTGCTCGACGGTGGCCCGATCGAACAAATCGGTCGCGTACTCGATGAAGCCGACCCACCCGGCGGTCTCCGGCGCGTCCGCGACGCTGAAGAACAGGTCGAACCGGGACGTGCCGGTGGACACGAACGCCGGCGTCGCGGCGGTGTCACCGAGATCCAGGGTCGGCCAGGTGTTGTTCTGGAACGCGAGGGCGACCTGGAACAGCGGATGATGTCCGGGCGAACGGGCCGGGTTGAGCAGTTCGACCAGCAATTCGAAGGGCAGGTCCTGGTTTGCGTACGCGCCCAGTGCCTTATCGCGAACCTGGCTCAGGATGTCGGTGAACGATGCCGCCGGCGCGATCGTCGTGCGCAGCACCCAGGTGTTGATGAAGCATCCGACCAGCTCGTCGAGCGCCTCGTCGGTCCGTCCCGCGATCGGAGCGCCGATCGAAATATCCTCGCCGGCACCGAGTTTGAACAGCAGCACCGCCAGCGCGGCCTGCAACACCATGGATGGGGTCGCACTCGCCGTCCGGGCCAGGTCCTCGACTCCGCGGCGCAGCGGGCCGTCGACCACGAGTTCGATGGCGTCACCGCGCGAGGAAGCGACCCTCGGGCGAGGCCGGTCGGTGGGTAGCTGCAGCACGTCCGGCAGCCCGGCCAATTCCGCACGCCAGTAGGCGAATTGGCCGGCCGTGAGGCTACGGGGATCCGATGGCTGGCCCAGGAGTTCACGCTGCCACAGGGCGTAGTCGATGTATTGCACCGGCAGTGGCTGCCAGTCGGGTGCGGACCCACCGCGCCGCGCTCGATAGGCGACGCCGAGATCGCGCAGCAGCGGCGCCAGCGACCAGCCGTCCCCGGCGATGTGGTGCACCACCAGCACCAGAACGTGCTGCGTGACCGACGATGTGGCGGCTGGGCGGCTGCGCAGCAGGGACGCCCGCAGAGGGACCTCGCCGGCCAGGTCGAACCGATAGCGCGCGGCCTCGGCCACCGCCACGTCCACCGCATCGGCGTCGACATCGGCCACCGAGACCGGCACGGTGAGCGCGTCGACGTCGAGAACCTGCTGGGTGGCAACACCATCGGAGTCGGCCAGCACCGTGCGCAGGCTTTCGTGCCGCGCGAGCAGATCACCGATGGCGGCGGTCAGGACCTCGGGGTCCACCTCGGCCGGGAATCGCAACACCAGCGGCATGTTGTAGGTGGCCGAGGGACCCTCGAGCTGATGGAGGAACCACAGCCGCTGCTGCGCGAACGACAACGGCACCCGGCGCGGGCGCTCGGACTTGCTCACGCGTATGCGAACGGTCCCGGCCCGGGACAGTTCCGGCGCGAGCGAGGCGACCGTGGGGCAGTCGAACACGGTCCGGATCGGGACTTCCACACCAAGCTCGGAACGAATCCGGCTGACCAACCGGGTCGCCAGCAGCGAATGCCCGCCCAACTCGAAGAACGAATCATCGGCACCCACCCGCCCGACACCCAGCACCTCGGCGAACAACCCGGCCAGCAACTCTTCGGTGGGGTTCGCGGGTGCGCGGTACTGCGTGGTCGCACCGAACTGCGGATCCGGCAGTGCCCGCTTGTCCAGTTTTCCGTTCGGCGTCAACGGGAACCGATCGACCACAACTACCGCTGCTGGAACCATGAACTCCGGCAACCGGTCCGCCACGAATCGCCGGATATCGGCCGCGAGCAGCCCGCTGTTCGGGGTGTTCGCGTAGGTTACCGACTCCCGCATCGGCTGATTCGGCAGGTACAGATCGGTGAGCCGCCGGTCGCCGCGGACAGCCTCGTCGATGAACACCACGTCCATGCACTCCGGCCGCGACGACCAGGTCGCCGCGACGGCGAACCCGTGCTGCGCGCCGAGGACGTGGAAGTCCTCGGGCGCCAACCCGGCGCGGTCACGTGGGATTCCAACGATCCGCACGAACCCGGCGCGATGGGCGCTCAGCAGCCGCTCCAGGCCCGCCGGCTCATCCCCGACCAGGTCATCGAACCCGAGGCACGGCGCGTCCCGCAGCGACAACGCCTGCGCCGGCTGCTTTCCCAGGACGACGTCGTAACGGAACCGGGTCAGCTCGTTGACCGCTCGTCCCCGCTTGCGCTGCACATCGACCGACCCGATCTCGGGGTGTTCCTCTGCCAGTGCGGCGAAAAACTCAGGGGCCAGCAACAATTCCTGCTCACCCCACCGGCCGCCGCGAGCGATCTCCACCTCGGCGGTGAACTCGTCGAACAGCGCCAGATTCCGGATGTCGCCGAGGAACACCGCCCCGCCCGGAGCCAGCCGGTCGATCGCCACCTCGATAACGCGCCGGAGGTAGTCGGCGTTGGGGAAGTATTGAACGACCGAGTTCACCACGACGGTGTCGAAATAGCCCGCGGGAAAGTCATCGACCGCGTCGGCCGCCCGGGTCTCCAACCGTACCCGCGCCGGCCAGGCCGCGTCCAGGGCGCCCATATCCGCCCGCAAGACCTCGATGGTGGCCGGGGAGAGATCCACACCCCAGTACTCGTCGCAGTCCGGAGCCAGCTGCGACAGCAACAGTCCCGACCCGACACCGATTTCGAGGATGCGTCGGGGGTTCAGCGCCCGGATCCGGTCCACCGTCGCGTCGCGCCACTCCCGCATCTGCTCGAGCGGAATCGGCTCACCAGTGAAGCTGCTGTTCCAGCCGCTGAAATCGTGACCGAACTCGAATGACGAATCGGCCGAGTACAAGTCGTCGTACACGCGCTGCCACTGGTCGACCAGTTCGGCGTCCACGCGAGCGCCGTCGTCCGCCGAACCGTCGGCCCGCACGTAGCCGATCAGCTGCTTCCCGTCGCCGGTCGCGGTGTCGCGGGCAACCACCACCGCCTGCGCGACCGCGGGGTGAGCCGCCAGCGCCGCCTCGACCTCACCCGGCTCGATCCGAAAGCCTCGAATCTTCACCTGATCGTCGGCGCGGCCCACATACTCCAGCCCACCCTCGGCAGCCCACCGAACCACATCGCCGGTGCGATACAGCCGGCCCCCGCCCACCGGATCGAACGGATCGGCGACGAACCGCAACGCGGTCAATCCCGCACGCCCGAGATACCCGCGCGCCAATTGCGCACCGGCCACATACAATTCGCCCGGCACGCCGACCGGCACCGGGCGCAACCAGCCGTCCAGCACGAACGTCCGCAGGCCAGCCAGCGGGCCACCGATCGGGCTGGCGTTCGACATCGCGTGCGCAGAGGCCAGTTCGAGGTGGGTGACGTGCACGGTCGTCTCGGTGATCCCGTACATATTGATCAGCGCCGGGGCATCCTGGTGCGCCCAGAAGTCTTGCCAGGGCGTCAATTTGGACGGGTCGAGCGCCTCGCCGCCGAACACGACCATACGCAACCGCACGGTCGCCGGGCCCTGCGCGGGCAGCGCCGACATCAGCGCGTAGAAGGCGGCCGGCGTCTGGTTGAGGATCGTCACCTGCTCGGCGACAAGATGTTTCCACAGCTCACGCGGAGACCTGGCATCCTCGCGAGACAGCACCACCAATTGGCAACCGTGCGCCAGCGCACCCCAGATCTCCCAGACCGAGAAGTCGAATGCCTGCGAGTGACACCATGCCCAGACATCGTCCCGGTCGAAGCGACACCAGAACTGAGTGGCCGAGAACAGCGACGAGACATTGCGATGGCTGACCACCACACCCTTCGGAGCGCCGGTCGACCCGGAGGTGTAGATGACGTACGCCGGGTGCTCCGGACGCAGCCAGCCGCGGCGTTCGCTGTCATCGATCGCCGAATCATCCAGTGCAGCAAGCTCGTCGACGAACTCGGCCGCATCGGCCAGCAGCATCGGCGGCGTCGACTCGCCCGTCACCTCGGCGATGGTGGAGGCCAGTTCACTGTCGGTGACCATCAGCGCCGGAGCGGCGTCACTCACGATGTAACCGATGCGGTCGAGCGGATAGACGGTATCGATCGGCAGATAGGCAGCGCCGGTCTTCGACACCGCGAGCAGGGCGACGATCAGCTCGACCGATCGCGGCAACGCCACGGCCACAATCGATTCCGGGCCCGCGCCGCGACCGATGAGCGCGCGCGCCAGCCGGTTCGCGCGCGCGTGCACCGCACGGTAGGTCAGGCGCTGCGGCCCCGCCACCAGTGCCACCACGTCCGGGACAGCCGTCGCCTGCTGCTCGAGCAGATCGACCAGGGTGGACTCGCTGACCGGATGATCGCGCACCGCACCGCCCCACGCGAGGATCCGGTCCCGCTCGGCGTCGTCGAGCAACTGCACCGCACCCACCGGTGTGGCCGGATCGAGCGCGGCCCGCTCCAGATACGCAACGATGACGGTCAGGAACAACTCGAGATCGGCGTCGGTGTAATACCGGGAGTTGGCCTCGAGGGTCACGAAGCCGTCGGACGACAACCCGGTCGGATACTGGAAGAAGATCGACAGATCGCCGGCGATGCCGGTGGAACCGATATGCGGTGCGGCGGTGTCGGCCGATGGCAGCATCGTGTCGGAATAGGGGATGACGTTCACCGAGGGCCCGAAAGGATTCCGCCCGGAGTCGGGAAGGCCCAGATCGCGGCGAATATTCGTCAGCCCGTACCGAGAATGACGGCGGGCGCCGGCCAAACCCGCTTGGATCTGCGCGGCGACCGCGGCGAGGGAATCGTCGAAGGCCATCTCGACGGACACCGGCACCGAATCGGCCAGCATGCAGGGGGTATTCTTCACGGCCCCCCGGCGATTCGAGACGGGAACCTGCAGGCAGAATCGATCCCGTTGCGAGAGCGACCAGGACAGCGCGGCGCCTGCGGAGATCAGCAGGCAGGACAAGGCCAATCGCTGCGACGACGCTGCCTTGGCGAGCTGGTCCAGCAGATGGACCGGGATCGGCGCCCTCCGGAAAAGCCACGATCCGGCTGCGGACGGTTCGCCGCTTCCGGGCAGCACCAGCGGCTCGACGGTCTGGGGCAGATATCCCGCCCAGTAGTCGCGCGCCCGGCTGCGCAGCGCGTCATCGAAACCGCGCTCATGCTCGACGACTTCCTGCTGACCGGTGAACTCGCTTTCCGGAATGCTCGCACCGCAGGCCATGGCGGCGTATACGTCCATGACGCGCTGCGTCCAGATCATGACGCTGAAGCCATCCATGATCAGATGGTGGAAGGTCACGTACAGGAAGTGGCGATTCTCGTCGAGCCGCAGGACGTGCGCCCGCAGCAACCGATCACGTCCTGGATCGAACTCCACCGCCGCGTCGGCCGCCATGAACGACGTGGCGGTGGCCGCGGCGTCGGCGCCGTGGTGCGCGAAATCACGGTAGCCGATATCCAATTCGTCGTCGGCGCGTTCGGCGAACCAGACCTCGTCGTTATCGCGCACCACGTTCACGCGCAGGGTCCGCGACTCGCGCCAGACTTGGCGCAAGGCGTCGAACAGCACCTTCAGATCGACATCCGCAACCAGGTCGACATGCCCGAACTGATTACCGACCAGACCACGATTCAGGTCCTGAGCCAGCATGAGTTCACGCTGGAACGCTGTCAATTCGAACCGGGAGCGATCAGGATGCATAATACTCAATCCCCAGGGTGCAATCACAATCGGAAGTCTGTGTGTGTGTTTTCCGGGCACTTACCCGCGGATGCGGTGCGCGGTCCTGGCATGCGGCGCCGTCAGCGGGACCCGCGGTCGACGCTGACCACGACTTGACCGATTTCGAGAATCGGCTCTCCCGCAACGGTGCTCACCCCGGTGCAGATCGCCGCACCGGCGATGGCCTTCACTATGTCCACCCGATGTTCCACCGTCTCGCCGGCGAACGCCGGGCGGATGAACCTGATGTTCCGAAGCCGACCGACCAGGACCGCCGAGTCGGAGCGGCCCTCGTCCCAGCGCGCCAGGGCCGCCGCTGCCTGCAACCAGGACTCCAGGATCAGGTAGGACGGAAAGCAATCCGCGTACCAGGGCGCGTCTGCGTCGATCGTCACGAATCCGCGGAGATTGTCCCCCGGATTCACGTCGGAGACTCGATCGAGCAGCAGGACCGGCCTGCGGTGCGGGATGAGTTCGGTCAGATCCATCAGGATGCCTCGTACCGCAAGACCATTCGGCAGCTCTCGCCGCGAGCCGTGGACACGACGACGGTGACCGTGGCCCCGCCACCGGACAGCCGAACGGTCAGCTGATCCCCTGGCAGCACGGCGTCGGCGAACTTCGCCGACTCCACGCCGACGAGTTCGGACTCCGCCATCGCGCTGCCGCGGACCGCGCGATGGGCCATATCGATCAGGCACACCCCGGGCACCACCGGCCTGCCCGGAAAGTGACCATCGAACACGGCCGATCCGGCATCCACGGTTGTCGTCAGCACAGCGGGCGAGAGTTCGGTGAAGTGCCAGTCGAACGGAGTCACCAGATTCGCAACAGTGCGCATGCCACCCGCCCTTCGTCATCGCAGGTGGTTACCATCGCGATCCGGCCGCGATCGCCCGGGGCGACAAGCAGTTCCAGGATCTGGAATCCAGCCGACGCCGCCCGGGTGTCACCGAACAGGTCCAGGCCGGCAGTCGCCAGCCGTACGTCACCGAGGACGTCGCAGATCGCCGACGACTCGGCGGCACCACGCTCGCCGACACTCGGAGACGGGGCCACGACCTCGACCTGATCAGCACGAATATCGCTGCGGTGCAATGCGCTTGTGATGCAGTCGGACAGAGCGGAGTCCAGCTCGCTGACATCGAAATACGCACCGAACTCCACGGCGAGCAACTCGGCCAGTGGCTCGGTGCCCGCAGGTCGCGATTCGAATGTCTCGAGCGCAAAGACGACACAGCCCTCACCGGCGGGCCGAGTGGAGCCGGTCTCATTCTCCGCTGCCTCGTAGGCAGCACGGGCCGCGCTGTACTCCTCCACCCCACCACACAGGATGGTGTGCGCATGTCCGCCCAGCTGTAGCCGGCGAGCGTAGTTGAGCGCCAGCAGACTTCCCGCGTGGCTGCCACAGATGGTGGTGTTCGGGCCTTTCAGCTGATGCCAGATGGCGGACTGCCCGGCATGAAAGTTCATGAGACTGGCGGGAATCTTGCCGGGCTCCACCTGATAGGGCTTGGCATAGCTCCAGGTGTCGCGGGCGAAGTCGACGACCGCCTGCATGTTGTCGCTCACGCTGAGGACGAGCCCGATCTCGTTGCTCGACAGCGGCTCATCGGTGCCGTGCCCGAGCCGGCGGGCCAGTTGCCCGACCACGGATACCGCGAGCCCGGTCGCCCGTTCCATCGACCGGGTTCCCTTCCTGCCCAGCGCCTTCTGGATGTCGAAGTCCTGGATCAGCCGCGGCCCCGGGGCGGCCGAAGCGGCCGCAGCGCCGGCGCCCATCGCCTGCACGTGCGCGTCCGCTCTGAGACCCAGTGGAGAGTGGGCCTCCCAGGCGGTGATGACGGTTCTCATCGGTGCCTCCCCAGAATGAGGACAGAATTGTTGCCACCGAAGGCGAGTGCGTTGTTCTGAACGATGCGTAGCTCGGCGGTCCTCGCGACGTTGGGGACACAATCGATCTCGATATCGGGATCGGGCTCGGAAAAGTTGATCGTCGGCGGGATGAATCCGTCGGTCAGCGCTAGCGCGCAGGCTGCCGCGGCGAGGGCGCTGGCGGCGCCCATCGCATGACCGAGCATCGATTTGATCGAGATCGTCGGCGGTGGGACGGCTCCGAAAACGTCCCGGATGGCGGAGGTCTCGGTCAGGTCGTTGGCCTTGGTGCCCGTGCCGTGCGCGGAGATGAAATCAACTTGGTCCGGTGTGATTCCGGCGTTGGCGTGGGCTCGTGTCATGCATCGGGCCAGGCTGTCGCGGTCCGGGGCCACCGGATGGCTGGCGTCGCAGGATAATCCGTAACCGAGGACTTCGGCGTAGATGCGCGCACCGCGGGCCAGCGCCGAGTCGAGGCTCTCGAGAACCAGGATGGCACCACCTTCGCCGGTGAGTATGCCCTTGCGGTCGCGGTCGAACGGCTGGCAGACCTCCGGTGCGATGGTGCCCAGCCGATAGAAGCCCGCGAACGTATTCCGCACGAGCGCATCGGCACCGCCGCAGAGGGCGATATCCGCCTCGCCGGCAGCGACGGCCTGGAAGCCGTAGCCGATGGCATAGTTGCCGGCCGCGCAGGCGGTGGGAATCGTCACCGCCTCGGTGATCGAAAAGCCCAGTTCCCGTGCAATATCCGCCGATATCCGGCTCGACCGGTGTCGTCGCGCGACCTGCGGGTCGATATCCTCGGAACCGGTGGCCTGCTGGCGTTCGACCTGGAATTCCACCTCCCGGCTTTCGCCGTTCGTGGTGCCGACGGCGATGAGCGAGCGTCGTTGCCGAGCGTCGTCCAGCGGAATTCCGGCGTCGTCCATGGCCATTCGAGCGCATCCGACGGCGAAGCCGGTGGCTCGGCCCATGTCGTCGGGCGCGAGTTGCCGAATCCATTGGCCAGCAGTGAAATCCGTGACCTCACAGGCGTTCGTGTTTTCGAAACCTGCCGTAGCGAAGCCGGTAATCGGCTTGGCCCCCGACCGGCCCGCACGCAGGGCCTCGGAGAACTCCGCCGGCCCGATGCCGATGCTGCTCGCGATGCCCAGGCCGCTGATGACGACACGCATCACCGGGTGCCGCTCCCCGCCTCCGCTTGTGCCTCGACGACGAGCGCGTACGTCCTTCCGAGGTTCACCATCTCGGTCAGGCGTTCCGGGTCGATGGTGATACCGAATCGGCGTTCCAGCGCGGAAAGAATCTCGATGCCCAGCAGCGAATCCGCGTCGTAATCGTCGCGGTAGTCGCCGTCCCAGGAAAGGTCGGCCGGGTCGAGTTCCAGAACCCCGGAAACGATATCGACGACCTCAGCGTAGAGATCGGCGTCTATATCGATACCGTGCGTCATTGCCGTGCTCCGTCTCGTATACGTCAATTGAGGAATTGCGCCGCGACTTCCGCGACGTCAGGATCACATCATCCGCGGCAGCCGTGGCGCCCGCGAACAGGTGCCCGGTCGGTTATCGCCAGGTCCATGCCCTGGAAATAGTCCTACCGGTGACGGATCCGCCGTGTCGCCGATGGAGCCGACCTGATATGAGCCGAGTATTACTTCACGCCGCGAGTAGAGCATCGTTTCCGAGCCGACGTCAACCAACCGGACGACCCGGATCGGTCGGCTGCGGAATTTACAGAACTCGACCGCCGGCGATCCTCTCGAATCCTGCACAAGGTCGGGACTGGCGTATACAAATCGATTTATTCACTGCTGATACGCCAGGACTTTCCCGATGGTTTCCTACGGGAATGTAGGCCAGCGACCGCAGATCCGTGGTCGCGGCATATTCTTGTTCGGGGCGGCCTGTGCTGCCATATCGCAACTGCGTGCGCAGGGTCCCGGCCGCGACCAAGTGGGCTAGGTAGCGCTGGGCAGTGGCCGCGACACGCCGGTGGCCGCCGAGACCTCCAATGCGGACAGCGGCGTCACTGATTCCCGCACCGCGCGCAGCACCAGATCCCTCGTCGGCGAAGCCGGGGGTGCGCGGCTCGTGCCCACCGATAGGTCAGCTTCCACATGTAGTCGTCGAGCGCGGAGAATACCTCGCTCGACACCTCGGTCCGGTAATAGGCGGCCCACCCGCGAATGATCGGGGTGAGCTTTTTGGGCACCGCGCCCGCGTTTCCGCCACGCAGGGCACGTATTTCGGTGCGCAGCCTTTCCCGGATCCGTCTCACTGCATCCCGGCTGGGCTTGATCAACACGGTTGTGCCGTGATAGCGGCGGACGTTGAATCCGAGAAAATCGAATCCGGTCTCATCGAGGTGGACGATGCGGGTCTTGTCCTCGTTGAAGACCAGACCCCTCGGCGCCAGCCACTCGCCCAGCTGGGCCTTGACCTGCTCTGCTTGTTCTCGACTGCGGCACAAAGCCACAAGGTCGTCGGGCCTTCGCCCTGCGGCCGCCTCTCGCGGCCTCCGCGGCGGGCACGTCACCGCCCGCGACTACTACGAAGCCTCCGCCCCACCCACACGGTCCTCGACCGGACACAGTCTCCACACCCCACCCGGACCGGCTGCCGGGCGAAATGAACGGTCCCGCAGGATGGTTCGCACGTTCACCAGGTGATCGATCGGTCAGGGAGGCACCCAGCTCTACTCCGGCAGCCTCGCCGCGTCTACGCCGCAGACCTTCGACACGGCCTCCGCACCGTCGGAGAAATACGGTTACGGAGTCGGAACCCTCGGAACTATAGGATCCCGCGCACTGCATCCCGGCCCATATCCACCAGATTGGAGCCGGTTTCGCGGTTACGGAGCTTCCGCCACTGGTTCGCTCACGCTGCACCTTCTGACCTCGCTCGACAAACCCGCACCGTCTGGCAGTTCCGGCACGTCTCGCCTTTATCGGGGCCGCTTGCCCCCCCGGGACGGTGTCCTCCGCCCGAGAGCTGCCCCCAGCTTCCCTCAGGCCGCTGCGACGGCCCGAGGGAGACGACGATCGACGAGAAGCGCAGCGCATGCGTCACCCTGGCTGGCTTGCTCGAGGAACGCCGCGCCCTGCTGAAGCAGGAACTGTTCAAAGCCGACGAGGGCGATCTCTTCCTGATCGCCAACAAGTTCGGCATCCGTCACCGAGATGCCAAACAGAAAATCGACTACAACGCCGCCGACCTCGACTGGATCTTCTGGTGGTACCTCGCAACCAACGAACTGACCGACAGACTCCTCGCCAGATAATCCGGCGACCACCCGGCGGCACGTAACAGCTGACTGGAATGGCGAGACATCGCCGAACCGACTCCACCACAGTCGAATTGAGAGCGACAACGCCACCGAGAAGCGCACGAACTCACCCGCGCCGAGGCCCGTCGCGGCATCGCGGGTGCCACAACGATCACGCGACGGCGCGCGTCCGCACAGAGTCCGGATTGAAGTAGGCACCGCTATTTGCCGATTACCAGCAGTTTTCGGTGTTGCAGCAGGTTGGCATAGTGGTCGATTCCCCCTCCGGACACAGACACTACGCAAACGGGTGGTTGTGGAGCATTTTCTGCCACGACCCCCCGTTTTTCCATGGTCGTAGGTCAGCTTCAGACCGAGCCGCCGGTAAACCTCGAGTTTATCGGTGGGGGCAGCCGCCTTCAGTATGTGGACCAGCCCGCCCACCGAGGTTACAAGCTGGTGGATCTCCTCCGGTGTCATGGGGGTGATTCCCACGTTGCTCGGCTTCCAGCGTGGCGAGCTTGGCCGCGGTGGCCTGGCGTTCGCGTTGAACTCTCGGAGTACACCCACTCCTTCTTCGGGTTCCACGCCAGTCGGGTGCGATGGCATTCATCGTGTGGGGCTTGGCAGGGCGCGCAGACACGTGAGACGTCTGGGCATCCGACGGCGGGCTCGGACCCGGCCATACTCATTTGCTGACGCGGGTCCGCTTCGTGTGCACCAGCAATGTGCTGATCGCGACCGCGCCGTAGCCGCCCGCCAGGGCAGCCGCTGCGATGTCGATCACGAAGGCGATCAGCAGCAACGGCGTTGACAGGGGGATTCCTCCAATAGTGTCGTACGGTTCGCTCGATGCGATGGATGCCCGGTCCTGGTCGAGCCGACCGGCCGTCGGGGTGAAAATCCAGGACTCGACGACGGTGAACAGAGCGGGAAGGCGGGGCGCGTTCGTGATGGCCGAAGCGCCGTGTTCGGCAGAAGGCACGCTGCGTAAGTACGGTCGAATGCCGGGGTCAAGGACCGAGGAAAAGACTTTCGCACGGCAGACGCGGCAGGCGTGCACGATCAGCAAGGTGGATCGAATCAGTTCGAGAGTGTGCCGCTGGGTTCGGCGCCAATCCTGGACGCAGGTCCGGACCGCGACCGCGCTGACGACGTAGTCGAGTGCGACCCCGCCCATCCAGATTCGCAGGTGTACGTCACCCCGTCGGGCGGAATCCATTTCTCGATGAGCGTCATCACGAGCGTCTGCCTGTGATCAGCGGCCAGAGCCCGCGTGAACCCGCAGCGATTGCCGCAGCGGTCAGCTTTTCGTCCCAGTATCGGGTGTTGCCGTATTCGCGGCGCCAAGACAGCAGTCGGTTGGTGTAGAGGTGGAGTTCGTGTTCTTCGGTGAACCCGATGGCACCCAAGCATTGGTGTGCGTTGCGGACCACGACCGAGGCGGCGTGTCCGACGCAGGACTTCGCAGCGGCCACCGCGAACCGTGCATCGTCGGTGTCGAGTCCATCGGCGACAGCCGAGACCGCGGCAGCGGTGGCGGCCTGCGCGAGCGCGGTCTCCGCGGCGATGTCGGCGACCAGATGTTGGACGGCCTGGAAGCGACCGAGCGGGCGACCGAATTGAATTCGTGTGCCGGTGTGCTCGACTGCCAGGTCGAGAACACGTGTCATGGCACCGGTCATGGCGATCGCGCGAGCGAGCGCACCTCGGTACAGCAGTTCCGCTACGGATTCGGGGCGAACCTGGGCACCGGGCACAGCGTGGAGATCGTGGACGGCGATGTGGTCGCGGGGTTCGAAGGCGAGGTTGCTCGCGGCGGTTACCCGAAGATCGGCGTGCGGGACATCAGCGACCCGCCATGTCCCGCCGTCGTCCCAGAGCACGACGACGGCGTCGGCGCTGCGTGCCCACGGCACATGGCGGGCGGTGCCGTCGCGGTCCAGCACTGCCGCGGTGCGTACCGCTACCGGATCGATGACGGCGCGCGGGCATCCGGACAGCTCCAGCAACCAGCCGGCGAGCAGGTCGTTCTCAGCGAGCGGGACCGCGGCCGCCGCGCCGGCGGCGGAACTCAACAACACAGCGGCGGCGTCCCAGTCCGCACCGCTGCCTCCGTCGCTTTCGGCACCGGTCAACCGGACGAGCCCCAGCTCGGCGAGGCTGGACCACAGCTCGCGGTCCAACTGCACCGGGCGTTCACCGACCAGGTCGGCACGCCGTTTGGTGAACAACTGCTCCAGCATCCGGGCGAGATCGCGCAGGTCGGTGTCGGTGGTGAGGGTCATCAGCGCATCCCCAGTCCTCGCGCGATCACGCCGCGCAGAATTTCGCTCGTTCCGCCCCGGAGAGTGAATCCGGGCCGTTGCGTGACACCGGCGCGTACGAGGTCGGCAAAGGATTCCGCGTCGGTGAAATGCTCCGGGGCGAGTTCGTCGGCCAGATCAGCGATGTCGCCCTCGGTCGCGGTGCCGAGAAGTTTGACCACGGCGGCGGCGACATCGGTCGGGACGTGTGCCTGCAAGGCTTCCGAGACCCCGCGCGACATGTGGTGCAGGCCGAAGAGCCTGCCGGTGAACGCGCCCACACGCGGATCCGTTGGCAGTCTGCGGGCACTCATCTCCTCGACCATTCCGGCGAGCACGCCGAGGGTGGACAGGAACCGTTCCGGGCCGCTGCGTTCGTAGCCGAGTTCGGAAGTGACCTGGCTCCAGCCGGACCCGATTGTGCCCAGCACCAGATCGTCGGGTACGAAGACGTCGTCGAGCACGACTTCGTTGAAGTGGTGCTCGCCCGACATCGACAGGATGGGGCGGATCTGCACACCCGGTGAGTCGAGCAGCACGATGAACTGGCTGAGTCCGGCGTGGCGGTGCTGTGGGTCCAGCGGAGCCGAGCGCGCCAACGCGAAGAAAGCGTGAGCGTGGTGGGCGCCGGAGGTCCATACTTTGGTACCGTTCAGGAGCCAGCCGCCATCGGTTCTGATCGCCTTGGTTCTCACTCCGGCCAGATCGGATCCCGAGTCGGGTTCGCTCATGCCGATAGCCCAGCTGATTTCACCGCGGGCGATTCCGGGCAGGAACCGGAGTTTCTGTTCCTCGGTGCCGTATTGCAGCAGTGCCGGGGCGGCCTGCCGGTCGGCGACCCACTGTGCGGCGACGGGTGCGCCCGCGGCGAGCAGCTCTTCGGTGATGACGAAGCGCTCCATGTAGGTGCGGCCCTGTCCGCCGTACTCGACGGGAATAGTGACTCCGAGCCAGCCGCGGGCGGCGAGTTCTTTGCTGAAGGCACCGTCCCAGCGGGCCAGCCAGGTGTCGACTCCCGGTGTGAACGTGCCCGCGGCGATCTGGGAATCCAGGAACGCACGAACCTCTCGGCGTAGTTCGGACAGGGCGGGATCGGGTCTGCCGGCGGGCGGGACGAGTGGTGTGGGCATGTCGTTTCTCCCGCCGGGCTCAGAGGCCCAGATCCCTGGCGATGATCGTTTTCATGACTTCACTTGTCCCTCCGTAGATTCGAGTGACGCGGGAGTCGGCATAGAGGCGAGCGATCGGGTATTCGGTGATATAGCCATATCCGCCGTGCAGTTGCAGGCATTTGTCGATCACTCGGCCCGCGACCTCGGTGCAGTACAGCTTCGCGCGTGCGGCGTCGGGCACGCTGAGTTCCCCGCGGTCGAGCAGTTC
This sequence comes from Nocardia citri, assembly GCF_054065835.1. NCBI lineage: Bacteria > Bacillati > Actinomycetota > Actinomycetes > Mycobacteriales > Nocardiaceae > Nocardia > Nocardia citri. Next base: position 32,815 of record NZ_JBSUQM010000015.1, on the reverse strand, counting down.
CAGGCAGCGATCGGCGTAGATTCGGGCGGCCTGCACCTCAGCCGAGCATTCGGCGAGCACGAACTTGGTGTTCTGGAACGCCGACACCGGTTGACCGAACACTTTCCGGTCACGGGTGTAGGCGATGGCATGGCCGATCGCCGCCTCGGCGTGGGCCACGGAGTTGAGCGCGATACTCAACCGCTCCTGTGGCAGATTGTGGGCGAGGTAGCCGAATGCCTCGCCTTCGGCTCCCAGCAGGTTCTGCACCGGTACCCGCACGTCCTGGTAGGACAGTTCGGCGGTGTCCTGCTGGTGCAGACCGAGTTTGTGCAGGGTGCGCCCGACGGTGAAACCGTCGCTGTCGGTGGGTATGCCGATGATCGACAACCCACTGCGTCGGTTGTCAGGATCGTAGGGAGAAGTCCGGCAAACCGTGAGTACCAGATCGGCGGTGACGCCACCGGTGATGAAGGTCTTCGCGCCGTTGACCAGGTAGTGCCCGTCGGGAGTGCGCTCGGCCCTGGTCGCGATGCCGGCCAGGTCAGAGCCTGTGCCCGGTTCGGTCATCGCGATCGCGGTCATCAATCGGCCAGCGACAAAATCCGGAAGCCAGCGCTTCTTCTGCTCCTCGCTGGCGTACTCGAGCAAATACGGCAGGATGACGCAGGAGTGCACGGTGTAGGAGCCGAACGATACCCCCGCCCGCGCGACTTCCTCGAATACGATCGAGGGATAGACGAAACTGGTCTCACCTCCGCCGCCGAACTCCTCGGGGGCCTGCAATCCGAGGATGCCCAACTCGCCGAGGCGCAGGAAGAACTCCCGTGGCGGGCGGCCCGCCTCGTCCCAGTCCGCCCGGTGCGGAGCGACCTCTTTGGCTATGAAATCCCTTACCATCGAACGGAATTCGTCGTGTTCGGGTGCCAGGATCGCACGCTTCATCGACGGCCCCTGTTCTCTGCGTGGAAGTTTCCCGGACGTCGTTGCAGGAACGCCGCGAGCGCTTCGTCGTGGTCGGCGCTGTGATGGGCGATGCTCTGGAAGGCCGCGGACAGTTCGAGTAGCCCCTCCAGATCCTGGCGCTCGGATTCCCGCATCAATTTCTTGGTCATGCGCAGTGCGTGTGGTGGATTGACCGCCACACGCAGCGCGAGTTCGGTCGCGGCGTCCAGCAGATCGGCGGGTTCGACGACGCGCGAGACCAGTCCCCACTCCAACGCGATATCGGCGGAGATCCTGTCTCCGGTGTAGGCCATCTCGGCGGCACGGGCCGGACCGACCGCGCGCGGCAGCAGCCAGGCGCCTCCGTCGCCGGGGACCAGTCCGAGTTTGACGAAGCTCTCGGCGAAGAAGGCGGTGCTCGCGGCGATCCGCATATCGCACATCAGGGCCAGGTCACAGCCCGCTCCGACAGCGGGTCCGTTCACCGCGGCGATGATCGGGACCTCACAATGGTAGAGCGCTCGCGGAATTCGCTGGATGCCACGCCGATAGCCGCGGCGCAGCTGATCGGGTGTACCACCGAACATTCCGGCACGCTCGGCCATGTCCTTGACGTTGCCGCCCGCCGAGAACGCGCTCCCCGCTCCGGTCAGGATCACCACCCGCGTGTCGAGATCGTTGTTCGCCTCGGCGACCAGGCTCACCAATCGCTCGATCACCGCGTCGTCCGAGATCGGGTTGCGGGATTCGGGACGATTGATGGTCCAGGTGGTGACGTGGCCGTCGTGTGTGCACAGCACGGCGTCGTCGATGACGCTCACGGGCGTGATCCTTTCGGTACCGGGTGCGGGTTCAGCGGAAATCCATCCAGTGCCCGTGCGGGGTCCATCCCATGAAGAACGGGATATCGATCCGGCAGATGGGGCCCTTGGTGATGTCGTAGGTGTCGAAGATGAGGAATTCCCCGCGCTTGTCCGCCCACCAGGACACCGGCACGATGACATATCCGTCACCTTCCGGAGCGTTCGGGCTGCGGGGCGCGAAGGTCGATTCGAGAATCGCGGCGGGCTCGTCGTGGCGAATCTCGAAGACCTGCTCGGACAGGGTCCTCATGTTGGTCGTCACCAGGCTGTTCATCTTCATGCCGGAGCGTTTGACGATGCCGCCGACCTGGCATCCCCACTCGTAGCCCTTGCCGTAGAAGCGTTCGTCGACCTTGGGCAGTTCGGAGGGACGGTCGGAGAGTTGCTCGGTGCGGGCTTTGCCGGTCTCGAGGTCGATACTCCAGCGGCCCAGGTTGCTCTTGGCGATGGAGAAGAACAGCGCGACGTCGTCGCCGACGGCGAAATCCTGTTCGAAGGGGAACGGGGGTCGGTTGAAGATCGGGCCGTCGAGTTGCAGTTCGGTGCCGACAACATTTGCCGACATGGTGTGCATGATGTATTGCGCGGGAAGGTCGGTGCGGATCCAACGGATCTCACCGTGCAGGTCGTGGCGCGGGATGAGAGCCAGCGTGATCGGCAACTCCGGGTTCCACTCCCAGATGTTGAGATTCTTGCGGAAGCGCTTCTTGTCCACCAGGAACGGCTGGAAGGGCATCACGACCCATTCCGGGGTCAGCCAGATGTCGTGGGCCACGGTGTTGTAGGGCGCATCCCACAGTTCTCGGCTGTCGACGGTGCCGTCCGGGCTGACGTAGTGCATCACCACGTAGGGCGCTTCGTCGCTGTAGGTCCATCCGTAGAGGGTGCCGGTGTCGGGATCCCATTTCGGGTGGGCGGTGAAGGTCGCGTCACCGTAGGCCGCCGGTTGGTGCAGGCCCGAACTCAGTCGCGGCGACCAGCTGACGATTCCTTTGGTCTCGAGTGTCATCGGGTCGATCGCGATCGGCGGGCCGCCCTGCTCACTCGAGGCCAGCATCTGGCCAGCGAACGGGAAGACGTTGATATTGGCGACGCCGCGGGAGACGCCCTGGTTTCCGAGGTCTCGTTTGACTTCGCCGTAGGCATTGTCGCGCCAGTCCCCGAAGCCCGCGTCCTCCCATTCGAACATGCCCTGCCGGCGCGCTTCCTCGAGCAGGTATTTCGGTGTGCGCACCCAACGGTTGCGGAAGCTGGCCTCACCGTTGTCGAAGGTGATGGCCTGGACCATGCCGTCCATGCTCAGCAATGGGTTGGTTCCCTGCTTGGTCGGCCGTTTCCAGGTCGGTCCGACACGGTAGAACCCGCCGGCGAGATCCTTGGGGATCTCACCGTGGGTGACGATGCATTCGTCGACGGTCGCTTCGAACCGCATCGGTTGGAAGGGTCCGCGCAACGAGTTCTCGGTAGGCAGGCTGTAGCTCATCACCGCTCCTGATGGTTCATCGAATTGACTCCACTCTTGTCAGGCGTCGGCGGCGGCGAGGTAGTCGCCGGGGTCCAGTCGACGCGTCCGATCCCAGTAGTCCAGGTAGGTCCAGGGGCTGCTGACAACCACTCGGCCTGCCCCGTTGCGGTACCAGGTCGTCATTCCGGGATGCGACCAGATGCAGCGTTCGAGTGCCGCGTCGAGCTCGTTGTTGTAGTCCCAGAAAACTTCCGGGCGTACTTCCAACGTTCTCGTCGTCCCGGAGGCCAGTAGCGCGATCGCCTGCATGATGTAGCGCACCTGGAATTCGCAGGCCAGGAACGCGCTGCCACCGTGCCCGGCGTTGGTATTGGGGCCATTGAGGATGAACATGTTCGGGAAGTCCGGGACCGTGACGCCGAGATAGGCGCGCGCGTCCTGATGACCCCATTGCTCTGCCAGGGTCTTGCCCGAGGCGCCGACGATATCCATCGGCCACAGGAATTGCAGGGCTTTGAACCCGGTCGCCCACACCAGCACATCGGCCTCGTGGGTGGCCCCGGAGGCTGTGAGCACACCCTGCGCGTGGATCCCGGTAACCGGATCGGTGATCAGTTCGACATCCTCGCGCTGGATCGTGGCGAACCAGCCGTTGTCCAGCAGTGGGCGCTTTCCGTAGGGCGGATAGTCCGGGATGCAGGCGTCGTAGAGATCCTCGCGCTCGCCGAGTTGGGTCTTGATGTAGTTGGTCAAGAAGATCCGGTGGCGTTCGTTCTGGGCGTTGATCGACCGCTGCGGTTCGCTCCACTCCGGATCGATCTGCAGCGACGCGTGGAGTCGATCGCTGAAATTCCAAAAGGCGCGCAGCCGGTACCAGCGCGCGTAGGCCGGAACGCGCTGCATCAGATATCGGACCCCATCGGGCACCGCTCTGCCGTAATTCGGGTGTGGTACCGCCCATTGCTTGGAGCGCTGGAACACCAGGACCTTCTCAGCGGTCCCGGCGATCGATGGCACCAGTTGCATAGCGCTGGCACCGGTACCGATGACCGCCACCCGCTTGCCCGTGTAGTCGACATCCGCACGCCAGTCCGCAGTATGCATGGCCGGGCCCGCGAAGCTGTCCGCGCCGGCAATCGCGGGCACGGCAGGTCTGTTCACCATGCCGACCGCACTGACCAGCACCGGCGTGGAGCGTACCGATTCGCGACCGGCGCTGTCGATCGTGCACACGCTCCATCCGGTGGCCGGATCGTATTCGGCACGCCGGACCTCGACCCCGAACTCGATGAACTCACCGAGGCCGTGTTCATCGACCAGCTTGCGCAGATAGCTGTAGACCTCGGGGCGCTTGGCGAAGAACCGGGTCCACTCCGCGTTGGGCGCGAACGAGAACGAGTACAGGTGGCTGGGAGTGTCGACCCCGCATCCGGGATAGGTGTTCTCCAACCAGGTACCGCCGATGTCGTGGTTCTTCTCCACGATGGTGAACGGCACCCCGGCGGCCTTGAGCTTGATTCCCAGCGCGATACCCGACAGGCCGGCGCCAATGATCAGGACCTTGAATCCCGCAGGCAGCGCGGCGGGAACCTCGACATCACGCGACAGCACCCCGAGTTCCTCGGCTAACAGCGGCCCGTACTCCGTCGGCACATCCTCGACGAGGGCGATACCAAGCATCTCGGAAATCCTATCCGGGCTCGGTGTCGAGGGCACCAGTGTGCTCTCTTCCGATGCGAGAATCGCGCCCAGCGCGGCCTGACGGATCTCGCGCCGTCGCTGCTCGGGTAGACCACCGTCGTCGTTGTCGTCGAGCACCGGTCCGCACACCGGCCGATACGGTTCGCTCAGCCACTTGTCGTCACCGGTGAGCTGCGTCAGAACGAGAAGCAGGGTCGGAATGTTGGCCTGCTCGAGCGCTGCGGCGAGCCGGTCGACATCGACGGCATCGGGGACATCGGCGACGAGTTCGTCGGACAGTTCACTCACGAGTTCCTCCGATAGAGCACCACACCCGCGGGCGAAGGTTCGAATCCCTCTGCGGGTCTATTATTGAGCCTGTATATCTCAATAATAGACACGGGTTGTCCATCCGAGTCAACCCGCCGGACTCGACCACGTTCGAGCCGCGCAGTCTCCGACAACAGGTCGCGGCCGGTTCGCCGCGGCCACGCTCGTCAAGAAAGGACCCGCCATGTCCGACGCTCACCTGCGGTGCGAGGCCAGAGACGGCTACGCCGTCCTGACACTCGAGCGCCCACAGCAGTACAACGCTCTGAGCCACGCACTGGTCGAAGATCTCCGCGCGCAGTTCGCACGCCTCGATGCCGATCCGCGAGCACGGGCGATAGTCCTCACCGGTGCGGGAAAGGCGTTCTGCGCGGGCGCCGATCTGAGCGGCGGCCCCAGCGACGCCGAGGACGTCGTGCGACGGCTCTATATCCCCCTGATCCAGCAGTTGACCTCGATGGGCACGCCGGTCGTCGCGGCGATCAACGGTGTCGCTGCCGGTGCCGGGCTCTCGATCGCTCTGGCAACCGACATTCGTATCGCCTCCGAATCGGCGGGTTTCGCATTGTCCTTCGTCAAGGTCGGACTCGTGCCCGACGCGGGTGCGACATGGTTGCTGCCTCGCGCGATCGGCTCGGCACGCGCCGCGGAGCTGGCCCTGACCGGCCGCAAGATCACCGCTCACACGGCTTTGGAATGGAATCTGGTCAACGAGGTCGTGGCGGCAGAGTCGGTGCTGACACGCGCCGAGCAGGTCGCGGCCGAGATCGCGACATTGGCGGCCTCGGTCGGACAGACACGCAAGCTCCTCCACGCCAGTTTCGAGGTGGATCTGTCCACCCAACTCGACGCCGAGGCCACCGCACAGGGATTGGCCCAACACCATCCCCACTACGCCGAAGGCCGACAAGCGTTCCGGGACAAGCGAACGCCGCGGTTCCACTGACACCGAGCCGCCAGCCGCCTCGGGATCTCCGCCCACACCCCGTGTCGACGACTCGTGAGTCGATTCGTCGGTCACGGCCGCTCCCGGCGGTTTCGGACAAGGGGCGCCGCGACCCGGCCTTGACCCACCACACACCCATCACTACTTTAGAGATTGCTCGTATCATAATTGCCGTATGGCTGCGGCCGCGTTCTCGGCGCAAGGAGGCCCAATGGTCAGCCAGTTCGACACTCTCACCGTCGACCGCGACCCCGAGATATGGGAAATCACCCTGGATCGTCCCGATCTGCTGAATCGGTTCGACGCGGTGCAGGAAACCGAGCTGACCAGGGCTCTGGAAGAACTCGCCCGCGACGACAGGGCTCGGGCCGCTGTTCTGCTCGCGAACGGTCGCGTGTTCTCCGCAGGCGGTGATTTCGAATTGATGCTCGAAGCGCGTTCCGATATCGGGATACGGCGCGCGACACTCGATCGCGCCCGCGGACTGCTCGACGCCTTGACCGGTCTCCCCCAACCTCTGGTCGTCGGTGTCCAGGGCGCGGCAGTCGGTCTGGGCGCGACCATCGCGGTGGGCGGTGACGTCGTCGTCGCCTCGAAGAACGCTCGCCTCGGCGACACCCACATCGCGATCGGACTGGTGGCCGGCGACGGTGGAGCGCTGTTCTGGCCGCAGTCGATCGGCATGCTCCGAGCGCGGCGGTATCTGCTCACCGGCGACCTGCTCTCCGCCGAGCAGGCGCACGATTTCGGGCTGGTCACCGATCTCGTGGAAACCGCAGCCGAGGTGGCGCCCGCCGCGCGCGCGATCGCGGCGCGTATCGCCGCGTTGCCGCCGCTGGCGGTGCGTGGCACGAAGAAGGCACTCAACCAGGTGACGCGACAGCGTGCCGGCGAAGTGGTCGAAACAGCACTGTTGGCAGAGGGAGAGACCTTGACGACCGAAGACATGGTCGAAGCGATCGCGGCGTTCCGCGACAAGCGCGACGGAAAGTTCGTGGGGCGCTGACATGGAACTCACCCAGGAACAACACGGTCTCGTCGAAGCGCTGCGCGCGTTCTGCGACAGAGAGTTCGGCACCCGAGCCGAGCTCGCCGCGCTGACCGACAACGGTCGTCAGGCTCATCTGCCCTCGATCTACGCCAAACTCGCCGAGCTGGGGTATCTCGGCATCGCGATCCCCGAAGAGTACGGCGGTAGCGGCGGCGACCTGTTCGATCAATGCCTGCTGCACGAACAGCTCTACCGTGGGTTGGCTCCGGTCCACGCCATCGGCTCCACCCACACAGTGGCCGGTATCTACAAGAAATTCGCGTCCGAACAGCAAAAGAAGGACATGCTCGGCGCGATAGCGAGTGGCAAGCCGATGTCGATCAGCATCTCCGAACCGGAGGCAGGCTCCGACGCGGCCAATATCTCCTGCCGCGCCGAGCGCGTTCCCGGCGGATTCGTGGTCAACGGGCAGAAGACGTGGTGCTCGGCGGCTCAGCACGCGGATTCGGTGCTGCTGGTGGCGCGGACCGAACGAGGGTCCGGACGCCACCGCGGCCTCAGTATGCTGCGCGTCCCCGCCGACGTCGATGGGTTGACCATCCGCCCGATCGACACGATGGCCGGTGAGCTGGTCAGCGATCTGTACTTCACCGATGTGTTCGTCCCCGAGTCGGAGCTGGTCGGAGGCGAGGGCCAGGGCTGGCACCAATTGATGGCCGGGCTCAACGGCGAGCGCTTGGTCGCGGCCGCGCAATCGCTGGGACTGGCGCAACGAACATTCGATGATCTGGTCGCCTACCTCAAGCAGCGCAAGCAGTTCGGGCAGTCGATCGGATCGTTCCAGGCGATCCGGCACCGAGTCGCCGATCTCGCGGTCGAGATCGAGGCGTCGCGGGCGCTGATGTACTCCACCATCGAGAAGGTACGCACCGAGTCGGCCCCGGCGGGGGAACTGGTCAAGCTGACATCGATCACGAAGGTCAAGTCCACCGAAACGGCCAAACGCACCGCCCTCGAAGGCGTGCAGTTGATGGGCGGCTACGGCTACGCGGTCGAATACGGTATGGAGAAGAACTTGCGCGACGCCGTCGCACCGACGATCTACGCCGGAACCAACGAGATCCAGCGCGAGGTGATCTCCGCGGCGCTGGGATTGAAATGACCACCGCCGACGGAAGGAACACCGGCATGTCGCTGCTCGGACCCCTGGACGAGCATCTGAATCATCAAACCTCTCGACCCTTTCGGGTGCCCGCCACCACCGACCACCGCTTCTACGACCGACATTGGTTCGAGGCGATAGCGCCCGACGGCCAGACGTTGCTGATCGCAGGTCTGGGTATCTACAAGAACATGGGAGTGTGTGACGGATTCGCCGTCGTACAACGAGACCTCCAGCAGACCAATGTGCGATTCAGTCGCCCACTCGGCGACCGAATCGAGGCAGAGGTCGGAGCACTGCGCGTAGATGTCGTGCAGCCTTACGAGAAGATCCGGCTCACCTTGGCCCCCGGCGACTACCCGTTGGCCTGCGATTTGACCTGGCGATCCTCGTTTCCGCCCTACCTGGAGGCCCCCCACTTCAGCTTCAGTGAGGGCCGCGTCGTTCAGGACACCAGTCGCTACGACCAACTCGGGCGCTGGACCGGGTGGATCGAGGTCGCCGGCACGCGCCACGAGTCGGACGACTGGTGGGGTATTCGCGATCACTCCTGGGGAGTGCGCCAGGACGTCGGCGGATTCGAGCCCTCGCACGGACACACCGCTCGAAGCCCGATGCTGTGGTTGTGGACCTACGCCAACACCCCCGACGCGGCCTGCCACTTCCAGCTGCGTGAGGACGGTACCGGCCGGGTCCAACACTTCGACGGCGAGATCACCTGGCGCGATCCGGACCGGGATCCGGTACGGATTACCGGAGTCGACCACGATATCGAGTTCATCCCGGGAACGCGCGACTGGAAGAGACTGACCTACCGACTGCACCTGGCCGACGACACGGAGATGGTCATGGAGGCCGAGGCACTGCAAGGCGCGTGGGCCTATCGTGGCACCGGATACGAGAACGGATTCGACGACAGCCGCGGCGTCGGTGTGCCCCGCGGCGACCTCGTCGAATCCGATGTCCTGGACCTGTCTGTTCCCGGCAAGGTCACTCGCGACGGGGTGAAGTATCTACCCGGCCACCGCGAGCAACCCGCTCGTATCACCCTCGACGGTGCCGCGGGTACCGGGCATCTGCCGGTCATGAGCGTCGGGCGCATTCCTCGCTACGGACTGGGGAGATAGGTCTTCGGCACCTCGGTGCCGAAGACCTCTCGGTCACCAGATCGGACGCTTCTCGCCCGCCACCCGCGCCTTGGCGGGGTAGCGGGCGACCGTCCAGACGTAGAACAGGGCCAGCCCGGAGAAGATCACGCCGGTGAGATAGAACCACGCGGTGTCGAAGACTTCGGGCAAGGCGAGGACGAACATGCTGGTCGGAAGGAATGTATTGACCGTCCCGCCGAGGATCACCAGCGCGATCCCCATACCACCGCCGTCTCGGGAACCGCGGCGCAGCCACAGCAGACCCGGCCCCGCGGCCATGACCATGTTGGTGAGCACCGTCCACTGGAAGAAGCTGCCCTCCCCCATGAACTGGATCAACAAATTCACCACACCGTAGAACACCAGGATCTGGGCGACGATCACCGCGATCGCCGTTCTCGCAGAGACGTTCTCACCGAAATAGCCGGAGAAGATCTCCACCCGCTCCACCCGTACCGCGAGAGTGAGGTTGTAGAGCTCGAACAGAGTCCACACCACCAGCGCGATCGAGGCACCCAACAGGAACCAGTGCCAGTGGTGCCGGGAAGCGGCCAGGAACAGAATCACCGCCCATGAACTGTCGTGCGCGAAGTAGAACGTGTGCATCCACAGCGGAAACGGCGCGCGCCGCTCACGGCGCACCAGCCGGAAACTGTAGATGTACTCCCAGAAGCCGAAGCCGAAGGTGATCGCCGAAGCGATCAGCAGCGAGATGTTGCCGAAATTGTAGGCTTCGACCAAGCGGTCAATGAACATGAATTCCTCCACGCGTCGCCCCGTTTCGCGACACGGGACGGGAGCGATGATCGGTACGGAGTGCGCGAGACCCGGCCGGATAATTTAGCAATGAGCTGTCTCACAATAAATTTGGCGTGGCGGCGAGTCAACTCCCCATATCCGACCAGAAAGGGCCGCGACCCATGACAGCCCGATCGCCTCTGCTCTACGCCGAAGACCTGTAGGTCGGCGCGATCTTTCCCGTCGAAAGCTATCCCGTTTCCGAGTAGGAGGTCCTGGAGTTCGCTACGCGCTGGGACATCCTGGCGATCCACACCGATCCCAGCTCCGCGAGCGCCGCAGCCTTCGGCGGGATCATCCCTAGCGGGATACACACGTCGCGGTCGAGGAGCGCGGCGAACGCGCAGATCTCACCACTCGAATCCTGATGCGCAATCAACTCGACCAGCCGGTGCTCGATATGACCGGGGTGTCGGTGATCCGTCGCCGCCCGACTCGTTGAGGGGCTCGGCGCCCGCCGACTATGCCGTGGCCGAGTCCGCGGGGACATCGGCGAGGACATCGGGACCGGGCTCACGCGTGGCGCTCAGGGCCATGGTCCCGCCCACTCGAGCACAGACTCGCCCGTCGGCGGAGCGCACCATGACCGTGATGAAGACCAAGGTTCTGCCGCGCCGATCGACGGTAGCCTCGAACGTCAGGGGTGCGAACCCTGGGCGCAGGTAGTCCACCGACAACGTGGCCGTCGCGGGAGTGGCGCTGCCGTCGAGCGCGTTGACGGCCACGATGCCGAAACAGTGGTCCGCTCCAGCAGCGATCAACCCCCCGTGAACAGCGCCGTTGGGATTCAGCGGCCACGGCGAGGATGCCAGGGTCGCGATCAGTTCACCCGCTTCGAGCCGCACGCAACGCAACCCCAGTTGTTGCGAGACCGGCAACGCCTCGGCCCATTGCTTCCACCGCGTTTCGTCTCCGCCGATCGGCGGCAGAGAGGGGATGCCGTTGTCCATGTAGTCCCTTTCGACTCTATCCGAGGAGCAAACGGTGGTTCACCGAACGCGACCGTCTGCCCAGGCAGACCTACCTTCCGAAACCGGAGAGGACAAGAACGGTCGTTGACCGCACCGAGGCCGGTAACTATTATGAGACTAACATGTCAAAAAAACGGGAGCCTTGTGCGCCTGCTGGATCGCATCGCCGGCGCCTGCACCGTTGTTCATCGACGAGGAATGGCAGGCCAATGACCACAGCAGTGATTGTCGACGCGATCCGCTCGCCCATGGCGAAGGGCAAGAAAGCCAAGGACGGCAAACCCGGCGGTGCGTTGTCTACGGTGCACCCCGTCGACCTGCTCGCCGACCTGCTCGGACAGATCTTCGCCCGCAACGACGTCGACCCCGCCTCGGTCGATGACGTGTTCGCCGGATGCGTGAGCCAGGTCGGGGAACAGTCGGCGGGGGTGGGTCGGATGGCGTGGCTGGGTGCCGGGCTGCCCGAGTCGGTGCCGTCGGTGGTCATCAACCGTGCCTGCGGGTCCAGCCAGCAGGCGGCGGACTTCGCCGCTCAGACGATCGCGGCGGGGGTCAACGACATCGTCGTCGCCTGTGGCGTAGAGTCCATGAGCCGCATACCGATGTTCTCCTCCCGAATCGGTCAAGATCCCTTCGGCACCGCGATCGCGACCCGTTACGCACCGGGACTGATCGCCCAGGGGGTATCCGCGGAGCTCGTCGCCGCGCGCGCGAAGATCACCCGCGACGAACTCGACGAATACTCCGCACGCTCGCACCACCGGGCTCACGCGGCCGACTTCACGCGCGAGATCGCGCCGGTAGCGGCGCTCGACGCCGCCGGCGAGCGGGTCGTCGTCGATGCCGACGAGACCGTGCGTCCCTCGACCTCCGTCGAAGGTCTGGCAACACTGAAGCCGTCGTTCTACGACGCCGATCTCGCCGCCCGATTCCCGGAGATCACCTGGCAGGTCACTCCCGGCAACTCCTCGCAGATCACCGACGGCGCCAGCGCGATTCTGATCATGAGCGAGCAGCGCGCCGCGGAACTCGGTCTGCGGGCCCGCGCCCGCTTCCACTCCTTCGCGGTGGCCGCCGCCGATCCCATCACCATGCTCACCGGCCCCATCCCCGCGACCGAAAAGGTGCTGGCCCGTAGTGGATTGACCCTGGATGAGATCGACCACTACGAGGTCAACGAAGCCTTCGCCTCGGTTCCGCTGGCCTGGCAACGACATTTCGACGCGGACCCGGCCAAACTCAACCCCCGCGGCGGCGCCATCGCGCTCGGACATCCGCTCGGCGCCTCCGGCGGTCGGCTGCTGACCACCATGCTGCACGCCCTCGAGGACACCGGCGCCCGCTACGGATTGCAGACCATGTGCGAAGCAGGCGGGATGTCCAACGCCACCATCATCGAACGACTCTGAGAGAAAGCCGAAATTCATGAACTTGCAAGGTGTTTCAGCGGTAGTCACCGGCGGCGCGTCCGGCTTGGGGCGAGCGACTGCCGAAGACCTGGTACGGCGCGGAGCGCACGTGGTGATCGTCGACCTGGAGACATCCAACGGTGCCCTCGTGGCCAAGGAACTCGGCGAAAACGTCACCTTCGCCCCAGCCGATGTCCGCGACCCGGACGCGGTCGGCCGCGCACTGGACACCGCGCAAGCCCAGGCGCCGCTGCGTGTTCTGGTGCACTGCGCCGGACGTGGCGGTGCGTTACGACTGGTCGGGCGCGACGGCGAGCCCGGATCGCTGGATCTGTACACCGAGGTCGTCACCATCAACCTCATCGGCACCTTCAATGTCCTGCGCTTGGCCGCGGCACGAATGGCCACTAACGAACCGATCGACGGGGAACGCGGCGTCGCGGTGCTCACCGCGTCGGTCGCGGCATTCGAAGGCCAGATCGGCCAGGTTCCCTACGCCTCGGCCAAAGCAGGCATTGTCGGGATGACCATCGTCGCGGCCCGTGATCTGGCCAGCAAACTGATTCGGGTGTGCACCATCGCGCCCGGCACCTTCGACACCCCCATCCTGGCCCGACTCTCCGAGGAGGTCCGCTCCTCGCTGGCCGCGACGGTCCCGCATCCCAGCCGTCTCGGGCACCCCGAGGAATTCGCCCGCCTCGCGTTGTCGATCGTGGACAACCCGATGCTCAACGGCGAAACCATCCGCCTCGACGGCGCCATTCGGATGGCGCCGCGATGACCGGCACCGAAACTTCGGAATCCACACCGGTCCGGCTGTCGGTCACCGAAGCCATCGCGACCATCACCATCGACCGACCGCACGTGCGCAACGCCGTGGACAGGACGACAGCGATGGCGATCGAGCAGGCCCTGGACGAGGTCGACAGCCGAGACGACATACGAGTCTGCGTCGTCACCGGTGCCGGCGGCATCTTCAGCGCTGGTATGGATCTCAAGGCATTCAACGAATCCGGTGAACGCCCGATCGGTACCACTCGCGGCGGCTTCGGCCTGGTCGAGCGTCCCTCGGTCAAGCCGATGATCGCCGCAGTGGAAGGCAAGGCACTGGGCGGCGGATTCGAAATCGCCCTCGCCTGCGATCTCGTCGTCGCGGGGTCGAGCGCGCAGTTCGGGCTACCGGAGGTCAAACGCGGACTCGTCGCCTCCGCGGGCGGGGTCCTACGACTGCCACAGCGGGTCTCTCGGGCGGTGGCCCTGGGCATCCTGTTCACCGGCGACCCCATTTCCGCGGCTCGCGCGGCCGAACTCGGACTGGTCAACGAGGTCGTCGCCGACGGCGCGGCGCTGGCCGGAGCACTGGCTTGGGCCGAGCGGATCGCCGCGAACGCCCCGCTCGCGCTGCGGGCAGTCAAGCAGATCGCCGACAGCTCCCCGGAATGGGCGAGCGGCGAGTCCTTCACTCGGCAACGTCCGATCGCCGACGCCGTGCGCGCCTCACAGGACGCGGCCGAGGGCGCCCAAGCGTTCGTGCAGAAACGCGCACCGGTTTGGCAGGGTCGATGACCGACACCGATTCCGCGACCGGCCACGGACCGCTGCACGGCACCATCGTCGTCGAACTCGCCTCCATCGGCCCCGGCCCCTGGGCGGCGATGATGTTGGCCGACATGGGCGCCGAGGTGATCCGCATCGACCGCCCCGCCTACCGCGGCAACTACGTGCCCGCACGCTTCGACATCACCCGTCGCGGGCGTAAGTCGATCGTGCTCGATCTGCGTACCGAGCAAGGCCGCGAGAGCGCACTGCGGATCATCGAACGCGCCGACATCCTTCTGGAAGGCAACCGCCCGGGAGTGACCGAGCGGCTCGGCGTCGGCCCCGTGGACTGCTTACACCGCAACCCCCGCTTGGTCTACGGACGGATGACAGGATGGGGACAGGACGGGCCACTGGCCCAGACCGCCGGGCACGATGCCACCTATCTCGCGCTCAGCGGCGCCCTACACGCCATCGGCAGAGCGGGCGGGCCGCCTGTGCTGCCGGTCAACCTGCTCGGCGACTACGGCGGCGGCGGCGCGTTCCTGGTGATCGGGGTTCTCGCCGCTCATATCAGCGCCCGCAGCACCGGGCGCGGGCAAGTGGTCGACGCGGCGATCCTCGACGGTGCGCTCGCGCTGTCGGCGGCACTGCACGGCATGCGGGCCGCGGGGCTCTGGCGCGACGAGCGCGGTGTGAACCTGCTCGATTCCGGCAGGCCGTGGTATGACGTCTACGCAACCGCCGACGGAGGACACCTCGCCGTGGGCCCGCTCGAACCACAGTTCTTCGACGAATTCGCCCGACGCATCGGCAGCACCGTCACTTCCTCCTCCCGCGATGACGAATCGGGCTGGGCCGCGCTGCGCGAGGAGTGGCGCACCATCTTCGCCTCCAAGACTCGCGAACAATGGCAGGCCATCTTCGCAGACTCGGACGCTTGCGTGGCTCCCGTGCTCAGCCTCGACGAGGCCCCCGACCACCCCCATCTCCGCGCTCGTGACAACTTCATCGAAATCGCCGGGGTGCGCCAACCCGCCCCCGCTCCCCGATTCGCCGCCACCCCCTCCCGTGTCCGCAGCGCGCCGGTGCCCTCCGGCACCCACACCACCGAAGTCCTCGAACAATTCGGATTCACCGGCCCGGAGATCGAGGCGCTGCTGCGATCCGAGGTCGCGCATCAGTACCAGGCATCGCCATGCTGAGCCATGTCACGACCGCTTCCGGCGTGCGCATCGCCGTGCAGGACCTCGGAACCGGGCCCGCGATCGTGATGCTGGCCGGATTCGGACTCGATCACACGGTCTGGGACGGCCAAGTCGCCACGCTCGCCGCGACACATCGCACACTGTGCATCGACCTGCGCGGCACCGGAGAGTCGGACAAACCGCTCAACGGGTATCGCCTCGAGCAGTTCGTCGACGACGTCATCGATGTCGTCGATCAACTGGCGGCGGATTCCTTCGACCTGATCGGTTGGTCATTCGGCGGACAGGTCGGTTTCGAGATCGCGCGCCGATATCCCGAACGGGTCACACAACTCGTGCTCATCGGCAGCAACGGCGTCCGCGCTTGCCGCGACGACCGCTTCCCCTTCGGCGGCAGCCGCGAACGACTCGAACCCGCACTACTGGCGGGCGAACACGGCAATCGTCCGCTCGTACGGCGCGATACGATCGCCAATGGGTTCGCTCACCCCCCGGCCTCCGCGGTCCTGGACTTCCTTACCGGGATATTCCTGCGCATGCCGCCGTGGGCAGCGATCGAGACCTACCGCACCATGTTCGACATCGACCTGATCGCCGCCGCCGATTCCCTGTCGCTACCGGTCCGGATCATCACCGGTAGCCACGACCGCGTGCACCCCATCGCCGGCGCCCGATGGCTGGTCGAGCAGCTGCCCGACGCCGAACTCCACGAGATACCCGACTGCGGCCACTACCCGATGTTCGAGAATCCGCCAGAGCTCGACCGACTCCTACACGACACACTCGGCATCGCGCTCCCCGGCGCGCGATGACGGCATTTCGCACAACCAGAACCCCTCGAGGAGGAACACATGTCCGCCACCGACACGTCGACACCTTCGGGCGTCGCCGCGACGGCGCCGCTCGACCGGGATCTGCACGACCGGTTGCTCACCGCGATCGCGCACGAACTCGCCGAGGTGGGCTCGGCGATCCCGGACCGCGAAGCGGCGACGAAACTGTCGCACGCGCATGCACTCCTACAGTGGGTCCAGCAGTCGGCAGCAGCGGATGCGGAGTCGATTGCGTGTCTGGAAACCGAGGTGCGTGCCCTTCTCACCTCCGGCACAGCCGGCAGCTCCCACCCGCAGCTGCGTCGAACGCTGCGTCTGCTGAGCCTGGCGCGCACCGCCCACGGCCCCACCCTCGGTGAGCGGGCCGAGGACAATCCCACCGAGTCCGAGCCCACGCCCGAACTGATCACCGAATACCTGCGAACCCGCCCCGGCGGTGAACACGACGAGGCCCACCAGGTGCGCACCGTACACGGCGGCTTCTCCAAGAGAACCCTGTTGATCGGAGCCACCCTCGCGGGCCGACCCACCGAGTTCGTCATCCGCCAGATCCCCCTCGGCCGCTCCGCTCGCGCCTTGGCTCCCGAATTCGATATCGTGCGAACAACTTTCGCCGCCGGCCTGCCCGTACCCGAACCACTGTGGATCGAGCCGGAACACAACCCGCTCGGCGGGCCGTTCTTCGTCACCCGAAAAGCATTCGGGGAGAACCTTGGAGACGTCTGGGGGCCGGCGGGTGTGACACGCCAGATCTGTGAGCAGGTCGCCACCATCTACGCTCGACTGCACGCTCTGCCGGTTGCCGACCTGCACCCGCCGATCTCCCCGCGCGCCACCCCCGAGGATCTGCAGACGATGCTCGACTGGCAGGAGAACACCCTCGCCAAACGAAACATCGCCCCTGCGGCCGAACTGGAAGCCCTGTTCTGCTGGCTGCGGGAGCACCTCCCGCCCCCGACACGCCGACAGGCACTGATCCACGGCGACGCCGCGTTCTCCAACATCCTCGTCCACGACAACCACGTCAGCGCCGTCCTGGACTGGGAGGCGTCACACCTCGGGGATCCCGCCGAGGAACTGGCCTACCTGCGCCCCTCGATCACTCCGGTGCTGCCGTGGGAGGAGTTCCTCGACGCCTACCGTGCCGCGGGCGGCGCCACGCCTCACCCGGATTCCCTGCGCTTCTTCGAGGTATGGCAACACGTTTGGCGGCATATCGGCTGCCTGTGGATGGCGCAGAACTTCGACGCGGGCAACCGCTATGCGGCCGCGGTCGCGGGATACGTACACGGACCGCGCTTCCTGGCGGCCGGTTTGGAAGCCGCGTTCGGCCCCTTCGACTGAACCAGAAGAACACCGATCAGGACGAGACGAACCCTTCGCCGCGGTATGTCGAGACGGCCGGAATCGACTCGTCGCCGAGGACGCTCTCCGCTCGGCGGCCGTGGACGACACCGTGATCTGGGGAATACTCGCGGCTCTTCGCTTCGATACCGAGACCGGCCTCGAGCTCCACGTGTCCCCGGCGGTAACTGCCCAGCAAGAAGGGGTCGTCGAGAAATTGCGGATCGGCCTCTCGAGGGATTCGAGTTCGGCCGCGCTTGTGACCGCCGTCATCAAAGTGCTGCCGACCTTGATGGCGCTGGCATCGCCGTGACCGTGATTCCGGCGACCTCTGCGGAGCCACTGCCAGTCGGCTGCGGAAACGTCAAACGGATCCAGGTCGTGAGACCTGGATCCGTTGACCGTCTCCTGCTCAGGCAGTCGTGGTTTCCGTTGCGCCGGACTTCGACTCGACGAACCGCTGCGCGGCCGCGTAGAGGGCGGGACCGAACTGGTTGTGGGTGATCGCGGTGGCGCCACCGTCTACGGGGAGTGAGACCCCGTTGACGAACCGCGAAGCGTCACTGGCCAAGAACGCGGCGACTTCGGCCACGTCCTCTGGCAGACCCGGCCGTCCCAGCGTCGCGAAGACCTTCTCCTCTTCGACGTAGCGGGTGAAATCGTCGGCGTAGTCGCCGGGCACACCCAGGGCCGCGGAGACGAACGGGGTCAGGATCACCCCGGGGGCGATGGCGTTGGATCGGATGCCTTGGGCGCCGTATTCGGCGACCGTCTGCCGCACGATGCTCATGACCGCGGCCTTGGACGCCGCGTAGCCGACCGGCAGCCAGCCTCCTTCCAAGCCCGCGACGCTGGCCGTGGACACGATCGTCCCGGGCGTGCCCTGTGCGAGGAAGGTACGGATCGCGAACTTGTGTCCCAGGAACACCGAACGGGCCAACAGCGCCACGACCCCGTCGAATCCGTCGGCGGTCAGGTCGGCGATCGTGCTGGGGTCACCGACCGCGCCCGCGTTGTTGAACATCACATCGAGCTTGCCGTACCGGGTCGTGGCCAACGCGACCAGCGACTCGATCGCCTCCGGATCGGTCACATCGGTCATTTGGAAACCGACCTTCCCGTCGAACCGCTCCTCGAGCAGCTTGCCCGCGTCCGCGGCGATATCGCCCACGACGACCTGGGCCCCGCGTTCGACGAACAGTTCGACCGAACGCAGGCCGATGCCGCTGGTTCCGCCCGTGACGACCGCGACTTTGCCTTCGAGGTCTCTGGTACCCATCTTCTGTTTTCCTCTCAGCTCAGACGAAGATCGACTTGACGGTGACGTAGGCATCGAGGCTTTCGGGCCCGAGCTCGCGTCCCACACCGCTGCCTTTGACACCGCCGAAGGGGGCATCGTGCACGACGTTGTACCGGTTGACGCCGATCGTGCCGGTCTCCACTCGGCGAGCCAGTGCCAGCCCGCGTTCGGCGTCAGCGGTGAACACGCTTCCCGCCAGGCCGTAGTCGGAATCGTTGGCGATCGCGACCGCCTCGTCCTCGGTGTCGAACGGGATCACGACCAGCACCGGACCGAAGATCTCTTCCCTGGCGATGGACATCGAGTTGTCCACATCCCGGAAGACGGTCGGCTGCACGTAGTAGCCGGTGGCCTTCTCGACGAGTCCACCGTGCGCGACGACCGCGCCTTCTTCGATGCCGCGCCGCAGGTAGCCGGTCACCTTCTCGTACTGGCGCACGCTCGAGACCGGGCCGAAAGCGGTGTTCGGGTCGAACGGGTCACCGACCGAATACTGGTCGATGGCCTTGGACAGGGCCGCGATCACCTCTTCGTAGCGGGACCGCGCGGCGAGGATACGAGTCTGGGAATAGCAGACCTGCCCGGAGATCGGCAGGATGAACGACAGCAGATTGGCGGTGAACGCCTCGATATCGGCGTCTTCGAGCAGGATCGCCGCGGACTTGCCGCCGAGCTCGAGTGTGACGGACTTGAACGCCTCGCCCGCGACTCGTCCGATTGCCCTGCCCGCTGCCGTGGAGCCCGTGAACGCGATCTTGCGGACCAGCGGATGCGCCACGAGCGCTTCGCCCGTTTCCCGTCCGCCGGTCACGATGTTGACGACCCCGGGCGGGATTCCTGCCTCGGTGACGGCCTCGGCGAGGTAGACCATGTCCAGGGAGGTCTCCGGCGCCGGTTTGATCACCACCGTGCAGCCCGCCGCCAACGCCGGGCCCAACTTCCAGCTCAGCAACGCCAGCGGTCCGTTCCACGGGACGATGAGCGCCGCGACGCCGACCGGCTCGCGGCGGACCAGAGTGGTGGTGCCGTCGGCCGACGGGTAGTCGACTTCGGCTTCGAATTCACGGGCCAGTCCTGCGAAATACCGGTAGGCCGAGACCGGGACGATGTCGCTGGCGTACTTGGAGAACGAGATCGGCGTGCCGTTCTGTTCGGTCACCAACGCCGTGATCGCCTCGCCGCGGCGCTCCAAGGCGTCGGCGAGCGCGTCGATCAGCTCGCCGCGGCGTTGCGCAGTGGTGGCGGCCCAGCCAGGCAATGCGTCGTGAGCGGCGCGCGCGGCCGCGTCGACGTCGGCGGCATTGCTGTCGGAAACGGTGCCGATGACCTGTTCGGTGGCTGGATTGACCACCTCGATCACCCCGGTGCCGGTGGCGGCGACCGATTCACCACCGATGAAGTTCTGGGTGGTTCTGCTCAACGTACTCTCCTGGTGTTCACACCTGGCGCGGTCATGCTCGACCGACAGGCAGGGACGACAACTGATTGGTGAAAAGGCTGGCCGGACGTACCGGATCACCGGCGAGTTTCAAACTCACGTTCCGCTCGTGCAGTTCTTCGAACAGGATCTGCGTTTCCAGCCGAGCGATGTGGTTGCCGAGACAGTGGTGCACACCTCCGCCGCCGAACGCCATGTGCGGGTTGGGGCTTCGATCCACGAGGTAGCGATCGGGATCGTGGAACACGTCCTCGTCACGATTGGCGGAGGTGAACCACTGCAGTACGGTCTGGCCTTCGCGGATGAGCTGTCCACCGACTTCGACGTCTTCGAGCGCGGTGCGCGCGGTGTAGTTGATCGGAGTGACCATGCGCAGGAACTCCTCGACCGCGAGCCTGGTCTGTCCGGCTCCGATCGCGGTGTGCACGCTCTGGGCGACGGTGGGGTCCTCGACCATCATCCGCATGGCCTGCGACATCAGCGTGCCGGTCGTCTCGAAACCGGCCAAGGTGATGACGGAGACGAACTTCATGTACTCCTCGTCGGTGAGCAGCACACCGTGGTCGTCGGTGGCGGTGTTGAGCGCCGACATCAGATCGTCGCCGGGCTCGCGGCGCTTGACCTCACGCCGTTCGAACACGAACGCGGCCAACGATTGCAAGCCACGGTAGTGGCGTTGCATGCCGTCTTCGGCGTCCATCGAGAAGACATCGATGGCGGAGGAGAGGATGGCTTCCCGGCCGGCCTGATCGTCGACGCCCAGGATCGCGGCGATGACCAATCCGGGAATCCTGATCGCGACGTCCTGAGCGAAATCGAACTCGTCCTTGTCCTGCACTTCGTTCAGCACGTCGCGTACGACCTCCCTGATCCACCCGTCGAATCGCTTCACCACCCGCGGGGTGAAGCTTTTCGACACCAGTTTCCGCAGCCGCGTGTGCTGAGGCGGATCGGTGACGGTGAGCATGTTGCGCTGCGCCTCCAGGGTTTCCGGCGGCGGCGGCGGATAGAGGTCACCGCGTTCGACGGTGAATCGCGCGTAGTCTTGCGAGATCTGGGCGATGTCGCGGTGCTTGGTCAGCGCCCAGTACCCGCCGGTCTCCGGCTCGTGCCAGGAAATGGGAGCGTTGGCCCGCAGATCGGCGAACGTACCGTGCGGCACTCCGGCGATCCACGCCCGCGGATCGACGAGATCGCTCACCTCGATGGTGTGGATGGTGCTCATTGGGACTCGCTTTCGATCCGGATGGCCAGTACGGGGCAGATGTTGGCGGCGTGTTCGACGTGGGCGCGCTGGGCCTCCCCTGGCGCCTGGTCCCATACGAGGGTGTCCTCGTCGTCGAAGTCGAAGACCTCCGGCGCGGCCAGGACGCACTGGCCGTGGTCCTCGCACTTGTCCAGGTCGACAATTACTTTCATCGTTTCTTCCTTGGGTGTTCGATGCGCACTATGCACACCGGGCGTGGCCGGGTGCGGGCGTGACGCTCTGCCGCCGGCGGGGGTGATCGGTGCCGGCACAGTGCTAGGCCCCGGTCTTGGTTTCCTTGCCGCCGATCTGGCCCGCGAGCTGATCGAGCAGACGCTGGGTGCTCGGCGCGAGGAACAGTTTGTTCTGTGCCGCCCACTCGCGTTCGAGCTGATCGGCGAAGGAACTCGACGAAGACGCGAGCAGGAGGCGCTTGACCGCGCGCAGGGTCTGATCGGCGCCTCCGTGCAGGGCTTCGGCGCGGGTGTGCGCGGCTTCCATCAGTTCCTGCGGCTCCACCACTTGCTGCACCAGTCCCAGTTCCAGCGCCTCCTCGGCACCGATACTCGTTGTCCTGGTCAGGATCTCGTAGGCGCGGGTGGCTCCCACGATGCGTGGGAGCACCCAGGTGAGGCCGAATTCGGGTGCGACACCGATACGTTGGAAATTCGGAGCGAATTTGGCGGTGGAGGCCATGATGCGGATGTCGTGCAACATCGCCACGGCGAACCCGCCGCCGGCGGCGGCGCCGTTGATCGCCGCGATCGTGGGCACACCGATGGAGCTGAACCTGAGTGCCCAGCGTCCGACACCGAGATGATCGTCGCGGATCTGACCGACCGATGACCGGTCGATGCCGGTTCGTCCGCCGAGTGCTTCGGTGCCGAGTTCGCCGAGGTCGATGACCGATCCCTCGCCACCGCGACGCAGTGATTGCAGATCACCGCCCGCGCAGTAGACCCGTCCCGCGCCGGTGGTGATGATCGAGCGCGTCGCCCCGTCGCCGTCGGCATGCTCGGCGTATTCCAACAGCAGCGCGAGCAGTTCCCCGCCGATCGCGTTGTGACGATCAGGACGGTCGAGGGTTAGCACGACCGAATCGCGCGCGTAGGTGCGTTTGACGTCCCTGTCGTGGTCGGTTTCGCTCATCGTCGAGGCCTCCGTGACTCCAGTCCATGCGCGCGAGCGTCCCATGTCGACTCGGTGACGCCGATCGCGCGAAGTTTGTTCTTCTGCAGTTTTCCGTTGGTGGTTCGTTCCAATTCCGCGCGGAACTCGATGTAGCGCGGCACCGCGAAATAGGGCAGATTCTGCTGTGCCCACTCCCAGATCTGGCGTTCGGTGCACGCCGATCCCGATGCGCGAACGGCGGTGAGTTTGATGCTGTCCTCCGTGATCCCGACGTCCACCGCGTGGACGGCGACCTCGGCCAATTCCGGATGGCGCGTGAAGACCGATTCGACCTCGAACGAGGAGATGTTCTCACCCTTGTTTCGCAGGTAGTCCTGTTTGCGGTCGACGAAATACAGGCACCCGTCGCGCACATAGCCGAGGTCGCCGGTGTGCATCCACAGATTCCGCCACGCCTCGACCGTCGCGTCGGGCCGGTTCCAGTAGCCCTCGAACATCACGTGCGCGATCTTCGGGCGGTAGGCGATCTCACCGACCTCGCCGTCTTGGAGGGGGTTGTCCTCGTCATCGAGAATCGCCACGTCGAAAGCCTGGGATTCGATGCGGCCGTTGGAGTCCGCGGGTGGAAGCGGCTGATCGATGCGCGCGGTGGCCAGGCGGCTTCCTTCGGTCTGGCCGTAGGCGAAGGAGTTGAGAAACCCAACCCCGAATCGCTCGGTCCACACCCTCTGCACCTCCGTCGGCAGCTTCGTGCCGGTCACACTGCGCAGTTGGCCGCGACACCGCTTCTCCTCCTCCGTCTCCGGCTGCGCGGCGAGCAGCGGAAAGATCGTGGAGAACAGCAAGGCACTCGTCGCACCGGAGCGTTCTATCTGCGACCAGAATTTCGAGACCGAGAATCGCGGATAGATCGCGATCCGGCAGCCGGACAGCAGCGCACTGGTCACCTCGGCCAGGGCGCTGGTATGGAACAGCGGCAAGCAGGTGTACTTGACCTCATCGGCGGCCGGCGGAATGGCCAGGTTGGTCTGGTGACCGACGTGCAGGATGAAGTTGTGACTGATCATGCAGCCCTTGGAAGGGCCGGTGGTCCCGGAGGTGTAGCACAGCATCGACAGATCACCGGGACGGACCGCGGCAGCGGCCTCGGGCCGAGCCGGATTCGCTCCGCGCTGATCGTCCAGCGAGGCCACACGCAACGAGGTTTCATGCCCTGTTCCGGTGTCGCCACGGACGAGTACCGTCCGCAGAGAGATCAGTTCCTCGTCGAGCGCGGTGAGATTGCCCAGATACTGCGCGTCCACGATAGCCAGCCGCGCCATGCTGTCGTTGACCTGGTGCTGGAGGAAGCCCCCGCGGTAGGAGGTGTTCAGAGGTACCCAGATGGCCCCGAGTTTGTTGATCGCGAACCACGCGATCAACAGGTCCGCGGAGTTGTCCAACACCGTGACGACGGTGTCACCCGAGGTGATCCCCCACTGCGTCGCGAGATCGTTGGCCATCAGGTTCGACAGTTGTTCGGCCTGCGCGAACGTCGTCGTCTGCCCATCGAAGTCGAGATACACCCGATCCGGCATCGACGTCGCGGCCCGCTCGAGGGCGGCAACCACGGTGTCCGGCTGCCATTCGCGAACGACAAGAGGGGTCTGTGAAGTCATCGACATCACCTTTGCGCTGACCCTTTCGATAACGGTGACCTAAGCCACACTGCGTTCTGGTACTCATCGTCTCAAAAATAATTCGGCATGTAAAGACGAAGTTTCCGATCAGCTTTTCTTCGCCGTAGCAACCATCGAGCATCGGGCTCAAACGCCCACTTCCGCCGCCAGCTCGCGCTGGTATCGCACGATCGCGCGGTTCATGTTGAACGCGACCGCGGCGATCGGGGTGCCCCGGCGACGCGCTTCGATCAGGATCGCCCGTTTGGAGGGTCGATCCTCGATGACCGTGAATTCATCGGCCGCCCGCAGCAGGCCGACGGACTTAATCTTGAGGTCGTATTGATCCGACCAGAACGAGGGCACCGACCGGATCGCCGCCCGAGACACTCCTCGCGGACGGAGGAGGTTGCCCGCGACGACGTCAGCCATGTCCCGGGCGTTGGACCAGTGTTCGATACATACCGCGTCCTGGGCGTGCGGATGCGGCCAGGACGCGACGTCACCGACCGCGAACACGGAGTCGATCGGATCGCCGGCGGAGTTCAACACCGCGCCGGTGTCGTCGCATACCAGCGTGCCGCCACGCAACATCAGACCGGAACCCTCGAGCCATTCGGTGTTGGCGATCGATCCGATCGCCACCAGGACCACGTCGGCGGGCAACCGCGTACCGTCATCGAGTTCGACGGCGCGCACGCGTTCGTCTCCCACGATCCTGTCCACGCCACGCTCCAGGAAGAAGCGGACGCCATGTTCCTCGTGAGCTGCGCGAGCGTACGCCGCGGCTTGCGGGCCGAGCACCGTCATCGGCGCCGAGGCGACATCCACCACGTCGACCGCGATGTCGGCCCCGCGCAGCGTCGCGGCGGCCTCACAGCCGATGAACCCGGCCCCGATCACCACGACCCGCTTCGCTCCTACGAGATCGCGGCGCAGATCGGCCACGTCGTCGAGGGAGCGAATGGTGTGCACTCCACGGCTGGGTACGGCACCGCGCCAGCCGCGCGAACGCCTGCCGGTCGCCACGACCAATGACTCGCAATCGAGCGTTGACCCATCCGTGAGAGCAACAGTCCGCGCCCCTACATCCAGTCCGCGCGCCGCCACCCCTAGACGCCACTGCACGTCTTCGATCTCGCCGGCGAGCATGCACTGCTCGGCGGAGTAACTGCCACCAAGCAACTGCTTGGACAACGGCGGACGGTCGTAGGGCCGATGAAGTTCGTCTCCGATCACCGTGATCGTTCCGGGGAAACCTCCCCTCCTCAGCGACTGGGCGCACCGAAAACCGCCGAGACCTGCGCCGACGATGACCACATCACGTGGAAACATGACTTATCTCCGATTTGTCCGGCCTCCGCGATCGCACGCGACACCCTGGGCGAACGACGCACCGAACACACGGAGAAATAGTTTTGACACGTATCGTCTTAATATTCCTCGTAGCGTTGATCCGGTGTCAACACCCCGAGGACCAGGCGCCCATAGTGCGCACCCGGCGCCACAGCGACGGACGAGGCGAACTACGACCCGAGAGTCAGCAGTCTTCGGCACCGGACATCGAGCGTCGATGATCAGTCTGTGCCGGGCTGGGTATTCTGAGACGGATTGGATGTAATCCTTGACCACTAGTCGGACGAAGAGGGACAGCGTGCGGGATGAGGACGGCGACGCTTCAGCAGCAGGGACGATCGAAGCAGTGAAGGTCGAGTCGCGGGGTCGAGGGCGTCCCCGCAAACAGATCGATCTGAGCGCGGTGGCCGACGCAGCGGCGCTACTGTTCAACGAGGAGGGATATGACGCGGTCTCCATCGAGGCCGTCGCCGAAGAACTTTCCGTATCCCGCGCAACGCTGTACCGCGCGGTGTCCACTAAGGAAGGCCTTCTCGGACTTCTGTTCGAACGCAGTACCGACGACCTCTACCGGACCGCATCGGACGTGCTGTCCTCCACGAAGGATCCCAGCGAGGCACTGTTCGGGCTTATCCGGGTGCAGGTCCATGCCGCCATCCGTATGCGCAGCTACCTTTCGGTGTTCTTCGGCGGGGCCGGGCTCCCCCCTGACGCGTACGCGCGGTGGCGCAAGTGGTCCCGCAAATACGAGGCGGTATGGGCGAAAGCGGTACGCCAAGCAATGGACGCCGGGGTCCTCGAGCCGGGTGATCCGAAAGTCACCACCCGCCTCCTGCTCGGCATGGTCATATGGGTCAGTCGATGGTACAATCCGGCCCTGGACACCACTCCCGATCAGATCGCCGACGAAGCCATCCGCCTCATCCGCCGCAACCAGAACCTCGGCTGAAGCGACGAACGCGCCGACACCTCTACCGCCACACCTGATGCTCGGGCACCTTCGCCGACCCCGCATTCAGTAGGTGCCATCGGCCGACGGGTCACCTACCGGCGATCGCTTCATCACCGGTAGAACAGCGAGCATCTGCCGCTCCTGCGATGAGTTGTGATGCCACCGCACTGTCATCCGGACAGCGAGAATCTCGCCCGATGACTGCCGCCTCACTCGTGCCGTCGCCGCTTCCCAGCGCAGACCAGCGCCGACGGGTACGGCGACAGCTCCCATCTAAAAGACACAAACAATCTCAAAAATATTTTCCGAATCACCCACACAGTTCCCTTAGTCCGATACCGTGTGACATGTCACATACAATCCTCGCATCCGCCGACTGCCTCCACGTGGACGTCCGACTCACCTTCACCCGAGGCGAGGGAAAACTACTCGCGCGCCCTTCAGATCGGTTGCGCACCATCAGCATTCAAGGGAGTGTTCTCGATGTCTGTCCGAAAGTCCTCTGTGGTGATGTTGCTGCTGGGGACGCTACTGGTCGTCGGGGCCGTGGTCGTCAGATTCGCGGTCTTACCTTTGATCACCAAGCTGCCCGATGACCTCAGCCAGTCTCAAAAATACGAGGGAACGATGCAGGCGCTCAACGCCCGAGCCTTCGCTTCAGGGGACCTGGCCAACCTGCTGACTCCCGTGGTGCCGATCACCGCTGATCGCTCGCTGACAGTGGACGCGGTCGACGGCGACACAGCGATCGTCACCAGCAAGGCCGTGATAACCCTGCCCGATTCCTCGACACAGAACGATGTGCACACCTACGCAGTCAGCCGGATCGACTATTCCCCTGTCCAACTCTCCGATGATCAGCGCACCGCTCTGATTCCGACGGACAAACAGTCCAGCTTCGAAGCGCATTCCGGCCTGGCCTTCAGCTGGCCGATGGACCCGCCCAAGAACGGCACCGCACTCTACGACTCGGTTACCCGTACCGCCCAGCCCGCGATCTACCTCGACGAGACCGAGCTGCAGGGCAGGCAGGTCTACAACTACCGCATCGACGCCGCGGGCCCGATCACCAGCCCGATCGTGCTGGCCCAGTTCAAGGACTTCCCGACCCAGTTGCCCAAGACGTTGCTGACAGGCCTGCTGCAAGTCGGCGTGGTCCCCGAGCAATCGCGTGCGACGCTCGCCGAGGCACTGCCCACACTGCCCGACCTGGTACCGATCGGATTCGGTAGCACCAACCAGATCCAGGCGGCCGTGGACTCGGAGTTCGGTGCGCCGCTACAGGTCAACCAAACCCAAGGCATGTACGTCACAGTATCCACCGGTGGCCGCGATCTGCCGGCCCTGCCGTTGTCGATCGTTTCATTGCATACTGCCGATTCCGAAGTCTCCGCATCCGCCGACACCTTGTCCAAGAACTCCACCATGCTCTCCCTGCTCGGACTGTGGTTACCTGTTGTCGCAGCCGTCGCCGGTGTCGGGCTCCTCACATTCGGCTTCCTTCGCCGCAAGCCTTCTGTCTGACCGTGGATGTGCGGGCAAGGTGAGGGTGACTTCGAGGCAGAATTCGACCACCGTTATAGAGCGTCCCGGTCGGCGGCGCACAACGACCTGCTGCTGCCGCGGCGGCTGATGCTGGCCCGACCCGGGATCCAGCTTGTCGCGCAGGAGGTTTGGCGCACATCGGGGTGAACCCGGAATTCTTCCGCTCAGGCATCCTGATTCGCGGTGAGTGCCGCGGCGAAGGTCGAAGAAACGCGCCCGGCTGCTATAGTTTCCGGCCCGTGTCGTGGAATTGGTTCCCGCCCAAGGAGATTGACACCCTGGTTTCCGGATGATCGGGCCCGCATCTGTCTGCGGTTCGGCTCATACTGCGAGGAGCTGGTGGGGTTGGGGCCAGGGAGGGATCCGGGTGGCTGGAAGTACTCGAACGCCCCGATCCCGGATAGCCCTGTACGGCTACCGCTCCCGCCCACCGGGGGTGCTGGTGTCGATGCCCTGTGGTTTGCTGGTCGGAGGACCGAACCATATAGTGCGGCGGTCGTATTGCTTGTCTGGTTCGTAGAAGTGGGGGTGGGGTATGACGACCGAGCATCCGGTGGCCGACCCGGCAGAGAATCCGGTGGCCGAAGCGGCTCCGGACACTGTGACCGTGGTCGCGGGCCGGCGGCGCTGGTGGCCCTGGGTCACCCTGCTGGTGGTGGTTGCGCTGGCCGTGGCCGCCGTCGCGGCGTGGCTGGTGAGACCCGAGGCGAAGTCCCCCGAGGCCGCCGCCCGCGACGACCTGAAGTCCGCACAACTGGCCCTGATCAACGCGCCGGGCGTGCACTACACCGGCAGCCTCACCGGGAAGAACGGCAAGAGCGCGCGTTTGGACCTGCGGATCACGAACGACGGTGTCGTGTCCGGGACTTTCGACTATGGCTCCGGGAAGACGCTGACCTACCTGGTGGTCGACGGGAAAGCCTTCCTGCAGGGCGGTCGCGACGCGTGGCTCGCAAACGGCTTCATCCTGGAGAGCGCGGACTGGTACCAAAACGAGCAGGTGCTGTGGACGACGGACTTCCTGGACGTGGACGTGCCCGCGAAACTGAAGCCCGACCGGCTCGGGCGGCGGCTGGGTCCCGGCCCGGACCGCTCGGATCCGGTGACCCTCGGCGCGAGCACCCTCATCGACGGACAGTCCGCCGACGGAGTCACCAGCGGTGGCGTCACCACTTATCTGGTCGCCGGCCACGCCCGGCGCATCACCGATCCGAATTTCGATGTCCTGGTGACGCCGATGAGCGCCGACGAGGTCGCGCAGTTCTACCTCGAGCTGCGACCCACGGTCACCGCGCTCGACCGCGCAGACGACTCCGAGACCCGGGTCAGCGCCGAAACCTCCTGGAGTACCCCCTGCGGCCCGGCCTGTTCCGCCCTCGCCACGCTGACCAGTACCCCACAACCGTCCGTGTCCGTCACCATCCCGGGCGTCCCACCGCACGTCGACGATATTTTCGTGTCGTACCAGATGACCCTCGCGATCGGCGGTGTCGAGACCTCGCGCCCCGACTGCTCCGGCGTCCTGCAAATGCCCGGCAATGGGACCGCCTCCCTGTCCTGCGGATTCACCGCCAGCCCGGGTCAGACCATCAGTTCCACACTGACCGCCCGACCGATCCTGGGCCGGGCTCGCGCCGACGCACTGGTCGCCGCGTTCGACACCGCGGCCAAACAGGGCCAGGAACGGGCGAAATGCCGGATCACCTCGCTGTCGAACGTGGCGACGCCGCACTGCTGATTCGCTAGATGTGCCCTCCCTGCTCATGGTGGTGTCATCGGCCCCGGAACAACTCGCCTTCGAGATCGCCATCGTGGAACCAACGTCCTGAAACACCACATCTAGGAGGGAGCGGTCTCGACGCCATCCGCAATTCCTCTCTGCGCGTGATCGTTCGGCCGAGGCTATACGGATCTGCCGACAACTGCGCCGAGTGCACCGGCTTCGACGCCATCGCCGCTGCGGAGACTCACTGTGGCATCGAGTATCCGCTATAGCCGCATACCGCGGTGTCTGAACCGGCCAGCGCGGGTCGGCGGAAGATCAACTGGCCGTGCGCATCCGGCGCCGGCCGAACGACACCGTAATGCCGATGAGCGAGCGGTCTCATGGTCTGGTCGGCCTTCTTGCCCCAATCAGCCGACTGGCCAGTCATGGGGGTCTCCATTTCTAGCGACAGCCGGTATCGGATGGGTGCGATGCGCTCTGATCAGCAGTGGCACAACCTATCTCGGGCGCAGGATCACGATCAAGCAGGAAGTAGCCTTCGCCTATGCTTCGGCAACAGACCGAACGAATCGCTCGATCCGCTGGCAGCGGCGTGATCCTGACATCGCAGTTCGGACAGCACGCGGTGGATATCCAATACGTCGGCCACCACGTCTGGATCAGCTATGCACGGATTCATCGGATACTCGTGGAACCCGAGGTCATCGTCGTGCACCACGGCAGGGCATTCACGGCTTTCCCGCGAGAGTTGTTCCCCGACTTCACGATCTCCTACATCCAGCGAACACGCCCGCAGAGGTTCAGTCGCCGGGCGAGCATCGGAGCGCTCGCGTTGGCGTCGACGCCTGCGTTGGCACCGATTCCGGCGATGTCGGATCCTTCCGTTGTCGTCGAGGCCGACCCGGAGACGGCGGGCAAGCTCGCGCGGGCATATATGGGACGACCAGCCCGCGAACTGGGCGTCGCCATGGCGATCCTGAGCCCGCTTCTCATGACGGCACTATGGCTGTCGAACGGGGTCCGGGCCGTGGGTCCGGGCGTGCTGTCTCTCATCGTGACGGCACTCGCTTACACGGTCTGGATCTCGGCGAGGACCCGACGGGTGCGGACAGTCCTGGCCGGCTACGCCGGTGCTGGGCAATCGCTGTCGGCACGCCTCGCCGATACCGAGCTGGAAGTCCAGAACGCGCCTTTCCGAATCACGTGGCCCCACACCGCTATCGAGGAATTGGAGTGCCGGGATGCCGCGGTCCTGATAAAGGTCAGCGGCAACACTTTCGTGCTTCCCCGAGAGTTGTTTCCGGATCAGGAAATCGGACGCATCCAGGCAGCCCTGGATCCAGGCATCGATGTCGAGCTCGGTCGGCTCACCCACCTGCAGACCCTGACACAGCGCTGCTGATACATGGTCTGCGATCATTTCGTAGGCGCGGAAGGGCACAGGCCAGCCGACCAATCGATGCCAGTTGACCGACTGCCCGTCTACCGGTGCGGCCCAACCATGTTCCTGCAGAAGGGTTTCGACTCGCTCGGGCATCCGCCACTTCTCGGCGAGTTGCTCATTGTGAACGATTTCGCACCACAACACCGGCGTATCCACATAGAAGCGGGCATACCGGCCCTCAGCGGCGTTGAGCACCCAGTACGCCTCGGCGGGCATACACGACAAGGCCAACGCCAACCCCGCCTATGCCGCGTCCCGTGCTGCTGACCGAACCGGCCAGCCCGGCGCATCGGAAGATCAACTGGCCGCGCCGATCCGAGGCCGGCCGAACGTCCGCAACTGCCGCGACCCGCGCGTTCTGCTCTGGCGGTTCGACGGGACCGCTGCATCGTGAAGGATGGCTACCTCTCCCGATCCCGATGTCACCATTAGGATTCGTGCGTGCTCGACGAGATGGACAAGGTCGCATACGCGGTGGATGTGGCAGCGCGATTCGACTGGACTTGGGCCAGTACCGATCTGGAGAGGTTCTGCACAGTCCAGGGTTGGACGATCTCGGAACACACGATGCCCGGTGCCGTCCTCACTACCAACCTGCCCCTGGCCCGGCCCGAAGCACGCTGGCACGGTGAAGACGGGCGCGTCGAGCAGGTGATCATTTTCGTCACCGAGAACACCGGTACCGACGACGTCGAGATAGCACGTCGGGGATATGACCAATTCGCCGACATCAGCGAGGCGATCGTCTCGACCGTGGGAGTGCCGACCCAGCGAAAAGCTGGGTCCGACGGAGAGGTTCGTTGGGACCTTCCCCGCATCGTGATCCGGCTTCGACTTGTCACAACGAGTCCTTCCTCCGGTTCGTGAACCCCGAATACCAGGCATGGCTCGACGCACCTGATGAGGAGCGGTACTGATGATCACTGGTGTTCGAGACTGGCCAGCCTTCGCTGTCGCCCTGGCCCTGACCCTGGCGCGCATCCTCGGGGACGGATGTCTGATCGTCGGCGCTCCCGGCAATCGGTTCGCACAGTTCCTCATGGCCCCCGACGGATTGTGGGCCGAGATCGTGGCCAACTCCGCTATCACCGACCCGGATCACCACATCTGCCCAGCCGAGGAAGCCCTGCTGATCGCAGACGGCTGGAATCGGCCGTCGGACAACGGATCACTGAACTGGCACCGCCAACTGTCTTGGCCCACCCGCTACGCCGACTACGAGACCCTCGCCGACCGCGTAGCAGCGATACTCCGCGATCTTCTGCAGGTCCCCGCGCCCTCGGAACTGACCGTGCAATCGTGGGTGAACTACTCCAACGACGACTTCGACACCAGCGCACTGGCCTGAGCTCCACCCAATATTCGGTCATGCCGCTTGCGGGGCGCTTCGGATCGGCCGAGCCGTGGC
>NZ_JBSUQM010000014.1:0-143150 GCF_054065835.1 Nocardia citri | reverse complement strand
CTGCATGAGCCCGACGCTACCGGCGAGCAACCAACCCCACATCCCCCGTCGGTGGTGTCCTTAATTACGTCGTACCGTGCGGTTTTTGGTGCAGCGACAATGCCGCGATGCCGGTCCGGTAACCCTTCGATGGGATGCATGTCACATGTCTGGCATCCCGAATGGGCGCGTGTGCCGACCCCAATCGCCACGGGACTCGCGGCCCAGGTCGCTCGATCGACACGCTGGCAGCCGCGTATCGCTTCCCGCGTGGCAGCAGCTCGCGGTCGCGCCGGACTCGATCAGGATGCGGCGGTGCGGGTCAGGGTCGCGGCTATGCGGTGGGCGGCGGCGGTGCCGGAGGCCACGCAGGCGGGGACGCCGACACCGTGGAGGTATGCACCTGCTATTGCGAGGCCGTCGTAATCGGCTGTGGTGGATTCGATTTCGGCTATGCGGTCGAGGTGGCCGGGGGCGTATTGGGCGAGGCCGCCCGGCCAGCGCTGCACCACGGCCGAGACCGGTTCGATGGAGGCGCCGGTGACGGTGGCGAGATCTTCGGTGGCGGCGGTGATCAGGTCCGCGTCGGACCAGGTCTGGGTGGAGTCGTCGCCGAATTTTCCGAATGAGGCTCGGACAGTGGCGGTTTCACGTTCGGCGAGGTGGGTCCACTTGCGGCTCGACAAGGTGAAGGCTTTGGCGCGCAAGGGTTCTCCGGTGGCGACCAGGATGCCGGAGTTCTGCGGCAGTGCGGTGTCACGCGGGAGGGCAAGGGCCACAACGACGGACGAGGACAGTTCGATGCCCGCGGCGGCCGATGCGGCGGCGGGCGCGAAGGGACGCAGCAGGTTCGCGGTCACCGGGGCGGGGGTCGCGAGCACCACCGCGTCCACCGCGCCGACCGGTTCGAGCACCCAACTGTTGGTCGCACGCACCAGGTGGGTGGCCGTGGTCGCGGTGACGAATTCTGCCTCGGATTTCGCGGCCAATGTGTCCAAGAGGACCCGGTAGCCCTCGCGCAGACCGCCGAAGACCGGCGCGCTCGAGGGCGGGGGCATGGCGGCGGCCACCGCCTGGGTGAGGCTCGAAGCACCGCTGTCGAGTGCGGCGGCCAGGGTCGGCAGCGCGGCGCGCACCCCGATCGAGCGTGAACTTCCCGCATAGACGCCACCGAGCAGCGGATCGACGCTGCGCTCGGCGACCTGCGCACCGAACCGGTCGGCGACCAGGCTGTAGACATCGATATCGGCATCTGGATACCAGGCCAGCGGACGACGTGGCTCGGCATTGATCCGCTCGAGCGTCTCGGCATCGACCAACCCGCGCATCGAGTCGGCATCCGACGGAATGCCCATCAATGTGCGTTCGGGCAGCGGATGCGCGCTCCCCTGCGCCCAGACCAGCGGCCGCAACCCCGCCGGCACCACCAACTGCGACTCCAATCCGAGCTCACGCAGCAACGCCGGCACCTCCGGCCGCCGCCCGACGAAGGCTTCCGCTCCGAGATCCAAAGGCTCCCCGGCCAGTTCGCCGGTATACAGAATCCCGCCCAGCCGCGCGCCCCGGTGGATGACCACGATCTCGGCCTTCGCCCCCAACAGCCCCCGTAACCGGTACGCCGCGACCAGCCCGCTGATCCCGCCACCGACCACCGCGATTCTCATGTCGCGACGGTAGCCCGCCGACGGATCCGCGCCGACCACACCCCCGCTATTCGTGACCGAGCCCACGATCGACACCAGATCGGCCGCCGCCGACCGTGCTCGGATCTCTGGTTCGAGCACTGACCGATCGTCGAGCGCGACAGATCGAGCGAGATCTCCTGCCGCGTAGGCCTTTGGTGTGCTCGCGCGGTCCTCCGGCCGCAGTGGGTGGCCGAGCTGCGATTGGCCGATAATGGATCGCTCGGCACATCTGGGCGGGGTCCTCGGCGGCAACGGGTGCGGCTGATGCTGTGCCTGCGATCTTCACTTCGACCACTCGAAGCGTCGCGAGAATCCAGCCGACAAGACCGCCGAATCGGGCGTGGCCTTCCCGGGATCTGCGCCGCGCCGGGCGGCGGCCCCGTCAGTCATCGCCGTCGGTCACGCGTCACCGGGAATGATCAGGTCCACATGGTCGCGGGTGCGGTCGGTGGCGAAGTGCTCATCTTCAGCGGCCATCCATCGCTCCCACAGGGGCCGGGTGTGGGCACCGTCGCGTTCGAGACCGCGCGCCAGACACACCGCGCGCGGGGTGTCGATCCAGACCGCTAGTGATAGACGTTCGCGCACGGCGGCCCGCGCCGAGGAAACACCTTCGAGAATGAGCACACCCCTGGGCGCGACATCGTGCCATTCGGCCAAAGCCCGCTCGTCCCAGTCATATCGCTGATAGCGACCGGTACGGCCCACGGCGATCGGCTCGAGCACCTGTTCCTCGAGCCGTGCCCACCACGGGAGTTCGTTGTTTCCGTGCGCGAAGTCGTCGGTGTGCACCACCTGCGCATCGCACAGCGCCGCCAAAGCCGCTGCGAATGTCGACTTTCCGGCCCCGCCCGGTCCGTCCACCGCCACCAGGCGAGCCGAACCGAGTCGCGGTGTGCTGGTAGCGACCAGTCCCACGATCGCCTCGATCGCCGGACTCCTATCCAGCGACACAGGTCGACCGCGGCGCGGCACCCACGACTACTCGATCACAGTTCGTGGACGAGTTGTACCAGCGCGGTCAGCACGCCCGGATCGGTATCGGGCAGCACACCGTGTCCGAGGTTGAAGATATGACCGGCCGCGCCCATGGTGATCGCCTCATCGGCCTCGTGTGCGATGCGCCGCGCCTCGGCTTCGATGGCGGCGGATCCGGCGAACAGCACGGCGGGATCCAGATTGCCCTGCAATGCTTTTCCGGGGCCGACCCGCCGCACCGCCTCGGTCAGCGGTACCCGCCAATCGACGCCGACGACATCGGCGCCCGCCTCGCCCATCGCGCCGAGCAATTCACCGGTCCCGACCCCGAAGTGGATCCGCGGCACCCCGGCCTCGGCGATCTCGGCGAATACCCGCTCCGAGTGCGGTAGCACGAATTCGCGATAGTCGGCCAGCGAGAGTGCACCGGCCCAGGAATCGAACAACTGCACCGCGTCCACACCGGCGGCCAACTGCGCCTGCAGGAATGCGATAGTGATGTCGCTCAGGACGCCGAGCAGCTCGTGCCAGGTCGTCGGGTCGGCGTGCATCATCGCCTTGGTGCGCTCGTGGTTCTTACTCGGCCCGCCCTCGACCAGGTATGACGCGAGCGTGAACGGAGCACCGGCGAATCCGATCAGCGGGGTGTTGCCGAGCGCGTCGGTCAGCAACTTCACCCCGTCGGTCACCGCGCCGACCTCTTCGGGTCGTAGCCGCGGCAGCGCGCGCACATCCGCGATGGTGCGTACCGGCGACGCGATCACCGGACCGACACCGGCGACGATATCGAGATCGATTCCGGCGGCCTTCAGCGGAACGACGATGTCGGAGAACAAGATCGCCGCATCGACTCCGTGGCGCCGGATCGGTTGCATGGTGATCTCACATACCAGCTCCGGATCGAAGCACGATTCCAACATACCGATGCCCTTGCGCAGCTCGCGATACTCGGGCAGCGACCGCCCTGCCTGCCGCATGAACCACACCGGACGACGGCTCGGTGCGGCGCCGGTGGCGGCGGCCAGAAACGGGGCATCGGTCAACCGGCGACGGGTATGAGTGCTCATCACTGCCTATCGTATGCGGCCCACAATGCCCGCTAGCGGCGCGCCTCCGACTGCGCCGGGCACGCAAGGTCTACCGTCGACTCCGTGACACCGCTCGACTTCCGCGACGGAGCCGCACCGACCGAAGGACCCCACGGCGAGCCAGCTCAATTTCGCGCCGCGGTCGATGCGATGGGTACCGCGACCGTGCACCCTCGAATCGAGCTGGCGCCGATCCGACCCCCACAACGCCTGGCACCCTTTTCGTACGCACTGGGCGCGGAAGTCAAACACCCCGAAACAAACGTGGTACCGGTCGATTCCGAGGGCGACGCCTTCGGCAGGCTGATCCTGCTGCACGATCCCGATGGCGCCGAGGCCTGGCACGGTATCTTCCGGTTGGTCGCCTACATCCAGGCCGATATCGATGCCGCACTGGCCACCGACCCGCTGCTGCCGGAGGTCGCCTGGAGCTGGCTGGTCGACGCGCTCGAATCCCGCGGCGAACCGTTCACCGCACTCGGTGGCACCGTCACCGCCACCAGTTCGGTGCGCTACGGCGATATCGCCGGACCACCGCGCGCCCACCAATTGGAGCTGCGCGCCTCTTGGACCGCGATGTCCACCGAGATGCGCCCGCACGTGGAAGGCTTCTGCGAAGTGCTGGCCTATGCGGCCGGTTTGCCACCCGCCGGAATCTCCCATCTGCGACCGGAGTCGTATACCAGCAACGACCACACCTGATCGCCACGTAAAGTTCAGGTTTATGTCGGTAGCAGACGAGTCCGAGCAAAGCAACACGCCACCAGAAAGCACAGCGGAGCCGCTGCTCGTGCCTGCCGACGGCGTGCCGCCCGTGCTCGTCACCGCCGGTGAGGTCGCCGATGCCGCCGCTCGACTCGCGGCAGGTACCGGTCCGCTGGCTGTCGATGCCGAACGCGCCTCCGGGTTCCGGTATTCGGCACGCGCATATCTGATCCAGTTGCGGCGCGCGGGTTCAGGCACCTTCCTGATCGATCCGATTCCGGTCGCCGGTGCGCTCGAACCGCTGGCCGCCGCGATCAACGACCTGGAGTGGGTGCTGCATTCGGCGGATCAGGATCTGCCCGGACTCGCCGAACTCGGTCTGCGTCCCGCGCGACTGTTCGACACCGAATTGGGTGGCCGACTGGCCGGTTTCGAGCGCGTCGGACTGGCGGCCATGGTGGAGCGACTGCTCGGCCGGGCGCTGCGCAAGGGTCACGGCGCCGCCGACTGGTCGACTCGGCCGCTACCCGACGACTGGCTGAACTACGCGGCGCTCGATGTCGAATTGCTGCTCGAGCTGCGCGACGAAGTGGCCACCTCGCTCGACGCCCAGCACAAGACCGACTGGGCCGCACAGGAATTCGAGCACATCCGGATCACCGAACCCGGTACGCCGAAGGCCGACCGCTGGCGGCGCACCTCCGGCAT
Source organism: Nocardia citri (assembly GCF_054065835.1). Classification (NCBI taxonomy): domain Bacteria; kingdom Bacillati; phylum Actinomycetota; class Actinomycetes; order Mycobacteriales; family Nocardiaceae; genus Nocardia; species Nocardia citri. The sequence continues at coordinate 138,007 of NZ_JBSUQM010000014.1, read as the reverse complement.
CCACACTTTGCGCCGTACCCGTCAACTGGCCATCGTGCGCGAATTGTGGAACACCAGGGATACCCTTGCCCGCACCCGCGATGTCGCCCCCGCCCGCATTCTCCCGGATGCCGCGATCGTCGCCGCCGCGAATGCCGAACCGCGCACGATCGCCCAGCTGCGCACACTGCCGGTCTTCGGTGGACCACGCCAACGCCGCTACTCCCGCGACTGGCTCGCCGCTGTCGACCGCGGGCGCACCCTCCCCGACACCGACCTACCGCCCCTGACCCAACCGTTCGAGGGACCGCCGCCGGTGAACCGCTGGGAGCGCCGCGATCCGGCCGCCGCGGCCCGGCTGGTTCGAGCGCGCGCGGCGATGGGCGAACTGTCCACCGAGTACGCGATTCCCGTGGAGAATCTGCTGTCCCCCGACCTGGTGCGCCGCCTGTGCTGGGACGGACTTCCCGATTACGACCGCGTCGGCGAACCGGACGACCTATCCGCCGCGATCGACGGATTCCTCAAGTCGGGCGGTGCCAGGCCTTGGCAGCGCGAACTCGCCGTTCCCCGGCTCACTGCGGCCCTGGCCCCCGACGAGTAGGCCGCGCCTCAGCAATCGGACTCGGTCGAGACGGCATTGCCGAACCCGTCACCAGCCCGCGCCCGGACGGCCTGAACCCGGCGGCCGGCGCCGAACCGGCCGCACTCACCACGGCGTTGTCCTGACTTGGACGTGACCGGCGCCCCGACCCGCTTGGTCCCGCACACCGACGACCCGGTCGACCACGCCCTGACCACCTGTACGCCGATAGCGCCACCACGGTCGCGGCGGCGGGCACTTGGTCACGCTCCGAGACCTGCCGAGAACCGAGCTGCCCGGGCCTTCCACGACCATACCCGCAACTGGGCCTGCACCCGGTACTCCATGGGCGTCTGCGGCGTGAAAGTCCGTGCCGCCCATCGTCGTAACGCCGCACGCTAGTTGGGCAGCGAGCGGCGTGTTCGCTCAGCGTGCGTCGAGCCAACCCGAGATGCGCCGGGCGATATCGGGGGCGGTCAGGCCGAGTTCCTCGTGCAGCTCATTGCGCGACGCGTGGTCCAGGAAGTGCTGCGGCACACCGAGATCGCGGGTCGGCACATCCAAGCCCGCGCCGCGCAACCGAGCCGAGACGGTGGAGCCGATGCCGCCGTGCAGACCGCCATCTTCCAGAGTCACTACGAGCCGGTAGTTTTCGGCGAGTTTGACGACGGTATCGGAAACCGGCAGCACCCAGCGCGGATCGATGACGGTGACCGAAATACCTTCCGGCTCCAGCAGATCCGCGACCGCGATCGCGGTCGACGCGAAAGGCCCCACCGCGACCAGCAAAACATCACCACGCTGGGCTCGAGCGGACCCGCCCTCACGCTCGGGCAGCCGCAGCACATCGACCCCGTCGAGCCGTTCGAGGGCCGAAATATCCTCGGCCACACTGCCCTTCGGGAAGCGAATGGCGGTTGGTCCGTCGCCGACCGCGAGCGCCTCGCCCAACTCCTCACGCAAGGTCGCCGCATCGCGCGGGGCCGCGACGCGTATACCGGGAATGATGCCGAGCACCGACAGATCCCACATGCCATTGTGCGACGCGCCGTCCGGACCGGTGATTCCGGCGCGATCCAGCACCACCGTCACCGGCTGCTTCAGCAGCGCGACATCCATCAGCAACTGGTCGAAGGCACGATTGAGGAACGTCGAGTAGATGGCCACCACCGGATGCATGCCGCCGAGGGCGAGTCCGGCGGCCGAGGCCATCGCATGCTGTTCGGCGATGCCGACATCGAACATCCGCTCAGGGAAGCGTTCCCCGAATGCGGCCAGACCGGTCGGACCGGGCATGGCCGCGGTGATCGCGACGATATCGTCGCGCTTCTCCGCATGCGCGATCAGCTCCTGGGAAAACACCGAGGTCCAGCCGAGCGCCTTCGGCCCGCCGAGCGGGCGGCCGGTGAGCGGGTCGATCGGATCGCAGGCGTGCATCTGGTCCGCGACATGGTTCTCGGCGTGTGAGTAGCCGCGTCCCTTCTGCGTCACCACATGCACGACCACCGGCCCGCCGAAATCCTTCGCCCGACGCAGCGCCGCCTCCAGCGCGACGGTGTCGTGACCGTCCACCGGTCCGACGTACTTCAGCCGGAGATCACTGAACAGCTCCTGCGGGCTCACCGCATCCTTGATCCCGGCCTTCACCGCATGGACCATCGAGTACGCGGATTCCCCGACGCGCGGAATGCTCTTGAGGATCCGCTTACCGGCGTCCAGCGCGTGCTCGTAGGCGGGCTGGGTGCGCAGCGCGGTCAACCGGTCGGCGAGGCCGCCGATGGTCGGCGCGTAGGAGCGGCCGTTGTCGTTGACCACCACGACGACGGGCCGCTCGGGTGCGGCCGCGATATTGTTCAGCGCCTCCCAGCACATGCCACCGGTGAGGGCACCGTCGCCGACGACCGCGACCACATGCCGGTTCTGCCCGGTCAGCGCGAAAGCCTTCGCCAGACCGTCGGCGTAGGACAGCGAAGCCGAGGCGTGCGAAGACTCGACCCAGTCGTGGGCGCTCTCGGACCGGCTCGGGTAGCCGGACAACCCACCCTGCTTGCGCAGCGTGTCGAACTGATCCTTGCGACCGGTGAGGATCTTGTGCACATAGGCCTGATGCCCGGTGTCGAAGATCAACGGATCGGCCGGCGAGTCGAAGATCCGGTGTAGTGCGATGGTCAGCTCGACCACGCCGAGATTCGGGCCGAGGTGCCCGCCGCTGACGGCGACCTTCTGCACGAGGAACTCACGGATCTCCTCCGCCAGTTCACCCAATTCGGCAACGGTCAGCCGTCGCAGGTCTTCGGGCGTATCGACCCGGGAAAGCACTCCCACCTGAACTCGCTCCCTCCGGATAGCAAATCTGATCCGATCAGTCTACGGAGCCGCGCCAGCGGCTCCGCACGACAATGCTCCGCCACCAGCCGACTTCGCGTGGAAGTGTGAGCCTCCACACGAATCGCCCGTCCATCCGAACACATGCTCGGGCGGACGAGTTCGCCGGTCCACCCAACGTTACCCAGCTTAGAGTGGAGCAGTGGCCCTGCCCGAGCAGATGGTTCCGCAAACGGTCGACCCCGGCGTCGTGGCACGCATCGTCACCGATGTCTACGAATTGTGCCGCGCCGACGATTCCGGGGAACTCGCCGACTACATTCCGGAACTGGCTGCCGTACAACCCGATTCGTTCGGACTGTGCCTGGCCACCGTGGACGGGCGCGTCTACGGAACTGGCGACGTCACCACCGAGTTCACCATCCAGTCGATCTCCAAGCCCTTCACCTACGCACTCGCGCTGGCCGATCGGGGCACCGCGAGTGTCGCCGAACACATCGATGTCGAACCCTCCGGCGAAGCGTTCAACGAGATCAGCCTGGACCCGGTGACCGAACGCCCACGCAATCCGATGATCAATGCCGGTGCCATCACCGCGGCCGCACTCATCATCGGCCGCGACCCGACCGACCGCTTCGAACGCATCCGACGGTGTTACTCCCGCTTCGCCGGACGCGAACTCACCATGAACGCGGCGGTCTACGCATCGGAGGCACGCACCGGATTCCGCAATCGCGCCATCGGCTACCTGCTGCGCTCCTGCGGCATCATCGAATCCGATCCGGACGAGGCGGTCGACCGGTATTTCCGGCAGTGCTCGGTCGATGTCACCTGCCGCGACCTCTCGCTGATGGCCGCGACATTGGCCAATAACGGACTCAACCCGCTGACCGGCGAACGTGCCCTGCCCGCAGCCCTTACCGAACGGGTGCTCAGCGTGATGACCACCTGCGGCATGTACAACGCCGCGGGCGACTGGGTGACCACCGTCGGCCTACCCGCCAAGAGCGGTATCGGCGGCGGCATCCTGGCCGTACTACCCGGCCAGATCGGCATCGCGGTCTACTCCCCTCGGCTGGATCCGCACGGCAACAGCGTGCGCGGTGTCGCGGCCTGCCGGGCACTGTCGCAGCGCCTCGAATTGCACTTCCTGCACGTCACCCGGTCCGCGTGCACCGCGATCCGCGCCGCCTACACGGTTGCCGAGGTGCCGTCACGGCTGCGGCGCACCACCGATGAGTTGGACGTACTGGCCGAATACGGGCACCGGGCCCGCGTCTACGAGCTGCACGGCGACCTCCACTTCGCGGGTGCGGAGCGTACGGTTCGCTCGATCGAGGAGCAAGCGCGCGAGTTGGAGGCACTGGTCGTGGACCTGCGACGGGTCGGTGAGATGAGCAAGATCTCGGTGCGGATGCTCGATGCGCTGCAGACCGAACTCGCCGCGACCGGATGCCGCGTCGCCATTGTCGACCCGGACGGCAAACTGGGTCATCTGGTCTCCACCCTTGATCCGGCCGATCCGCGTGGGCGGGTATTCATCGATCGCGATACGGCGACCGAATGGTGCGAGGACATCGTCCTCGAGCACCATCGGCCCGCCGACGAACCGGCGTGCACATCCCTACCGATCGAGGACCACCCCGCGCTGGCAGCACTCGCTGCGCACGATCGCGCCCGGCTGGCCAAGGATTTCGAGGTGCGCACCATTGCGCGCGGCGAGGTCATCGCCGCGCGCGGCGCTACCCGCTCCGGGTTGTATCTGATACTCGAGGGCCGGGTCCGGATCACCTTCGAGGGCGCCGATGCCCGGATCCATAGGCTGGTATCTCTTTCGGCGGGAATGTCGTTCGGCGAGATGCCAATGCTGGTCGGGACGCCGTTCGTCAACGAGGTACATGCGGAAAGCCCGGTGCGTGTCGCGGTTCTGCGTCCGGAGCGGTTCGACATGCTGACCGAGCAAGCACCGGGACTGAAGCTCGCACTGCTCGAGCGACTCGCCGCGGGCGCCTATGCGCAGATGGATGCGGCGGTGCGCGCGATCGCCGTACGCAGCGGCGACTATTGACCGTTTCGCGTCGGCCGCGCGGGACATTTCCGAAACGTCGACCACTGCATCCGAAACCGATGAAGTCAGGAGAGCGCCGTGAACAAGAAGAAGTCCGACGACACCGAGGGTAGGGTGACCACCTTCGGATCCGGCAGCGCCCGCGCCACACCGGATCTGATGCGCGTCACCATTTCCGTCGAAACCCGGGCCGGCAAGGTCGCGCTCGCCTACAGCCAGGCCGGTGAGCGCGTCGCGGCCGTCACCGATTCGCTGCGCTCCGACGGCGTTCTCGGCGCCGATATAACCACCAGCGGATTGTCGGTCCGCACTGAAACCGTCTGGTTGGAAGGCGGTGGCTCCAAGATCACCGGCTATGTCGCGACCACCGACCTCACGGTCGTGCTGCGCGATATCGGCGAAACGGCCGAGCCGGGCCCCGCCACGATCATCGCCAACTGTGTCGACGCCGGTGGTGACGATGTCCGCCTCGACGGCCTCGCGCTCGGATTCGCCGATCAGGAGGGCCTGCTCATCCGCGCCCGCGATGCCGCATGGGACAACGCGCTCGCCAAAGCCGAACAGTATGCGGTCCGTGCGCACCGCACCCTGGGTCCGGTCCTCGAAATCACCGAGAACGCCACTTCCGCCCCGCCTGCCACGCCCCGGCTCATGGCCATGTCGGCCCCGATGAACGGATCGCACGGCGGCGCGCCCGTTCCCGTCGAACTCGGCGAATCCGAAGTCTCGGCGACCATCCGCGCGACGTGGCAACTCGACCGAGTTAATTCGGCCTGACTTTGCTCGAGTAAAGTGACGGCCTCATCGTGTCCGACCAGGAGTCCAAGTGCTGTTCGTGTTCATCGAGAAACCGGAACTGGCGGCGGACACTTCTCGACGAATGCCGGCATGGATCTCACCTGATCGTGATCCAACCTGTGCTGCGCGCCACGGCGTTGCCGGTCAACGCTCGAGCAGCGCGAGGGATTCGACGTGGTGGGTGGCGGGGAAGGCATCGAAGGCGCGCAGGTCCGCGAGGTGGTAGCCCGCCGACTGGTAGAGACCGAGGTCGCGCGCGAAAGAAGCCGGATCGCAACCGATGTGGATGATACGGGACGGGCCGCTGGTGGTCACGGCGGTGACGACGTCCTTGCCCGCGCCCGCGCGGGGTGGGTCCAGGACGACAACATCCGGGGCGGCACTGCTGGCATGTTCGGCCAACCAGTGTTCGACGCGTTGGGCGCGCAGGTCCAGCCAGGGCAGATCGCGCAACGCGGCATTGCCGTCGGCGACCGCGAAGCGCGTCGATTCCACCGCGAGCACCGAACCGGTCGGACCGACCTGTCCGGCCAGTGCGGCCGCGAAAACCCCGACGCCGCTGTACAGATCCCACGCCCGCTGCCCGAGACCGAGCCCGGCCCATCCCGCGACCAAATCCGAATAACATTGCGCCGCAGCGCGATGCGCCTGCCAGAATCCGGTCGCCGCCAGCTCCCACCGCCGTCCGGCCACATATTCGACCGTCCGACCGCTACCACCCATCACCCACTCGTCGCGAGCCGCATGCGTCGCCGCCCGCCGCGCCACAGCCCGCCGCCGAACCCCCTCGCCCCCGACCGATCCGGGCTGATCACCGCGTCGCGAGCCTGCGCGGTCATCGGCACGACGACCTTCCTCGCCGTACCCGTGTGCGCCGGTGTGCGGCCACTCGGCACCACCGGGTCCCCGCTGCGCGCCACGCCGTTTTCCTGAGTGCCGGTCGGTCTCCCGCTTGCCGCGCCGATCCCCACCCCGCGCCGAGGGGCGCTCGCTCCCACGCTCGGCACGACCCGCGATCGCCGACGGGGCCAGCTCGACGATGTGCCGCATCCCATCGCCGTCCACCGCGATCACCAGATCCGCACCGGGCGTCCACAGCCGGTCCGCGATACCGTCCATCGCGCCGGGAACCGGCTGGGGGCAGCGCAGATCGGTGATGACGTCGGTGCTGCGGTACCCGTGCACTCCCGCGCGGCCCTCGGCATCGACGGCCAGCCGTACACGGGTGCGCCAGCCGTCGGTGGCGTCGTCCGGATATCCGGCGATCGGCTCCACGGTGATATCGCGTTCGATTCCGGCGATGCGACGCAACTGCTCCGCGACCACCGCCGCCTTCAGCGCCCGCTGCGCCGCCGGGGTGGCGAAGGAGAAATCACAGCAGCCCGCGCCACCGGGACCGGAGACAGGGCAGGAGGCGGGGACGCGATCCGGGGACGGCTCCAGAATCTCGATCGCATCGGCCCGGCAGAACGACCCCCCGCGATCCTCGGTGACCCGCACCCGGACCAGCTCATCAGGCAGCCCATGTCGCACGAAGACCACCCGGCCCTCGTGCCGCGCGACACAGAATCCGCCGTGCCCGGGCGGCCCGAGCCGCACCTCGAAAGTGTTCGAGCGCCAGTCGGTCACCCTTGGTCCTCGTACCCGCGCCGCACCGCGCCCGGCGCACTCACCACACCCGCCTGCCTGGCCTTCGTCGACGAGGTCAACTGCCACGGCACACTCGTCACCATGACACCCGGCTCGAACAGCAACCTGCCCTTGAGGCGCAGGGCACTCTGGTTGTGCAGAATCTGCTCCCACCAGTGTCCGACAACGTATTCCGGAATGAACACGGTCATCACATCGCGCGGCGAGTCGCGCTGCACCCGCTTCACGTAATCCAGTACCGGCTTGGTGATTTCGCGATAGGGCGATTCGATCACCTTGAGCGGCACGGTGATATCGCTGCGCTCCCACTCCCGCACCAGAGCCCTGGTATCGGCCTCGTCGACGTTCACCGTCACCGCCACCAGGGTATCGGGGCGGGTCGCGCGCGCGTATGCCAGCGCCCGGCGCGTCGGCAGGTGCAGTTTGGATACCAACACGATCGAATGCGACCGACTCGGTAGCACGCCGTCCCATTCGTGCTCATCGAGTTCGCGGGAAACCGAATCATAGTGCCGCCGAATGAGTTTCATCACGACGAAGATCGACACCATGGTGCAGATCGCGATCCAGGCACCGGCGAAGAACTTGGTGATCAGCACGATGATCAGCACCGTCCCGGTGGCACTGAGCCCGATCGCGTTGATCACCCGTGAACGCTTCATCCGCGCCCGCTGCGACGGATCGGTTTCGGTGCGCAACAACCGGGTCCAGTGCCGCAGCATGCCGGTCTGGCTGAGCACGAACGAGACGAACACCCCGACGATGTAGAGCTGGATGAGCTTTGTCACCTCGGCGCCGAACACCACGACGAACGCGACGGCCGCACCCGAGAGGAACAGAATCCCGTTGCTGAACGCCAACCGGTCGCCGCGAGTATGCAGCTGCCGCGGCAGGTAACGGTCCTGCGCCAGAATCGAGCCCAGCACCGGGAAACCGTTGAACGCGGTATTCGCCGCGAGCACCAGGATCAGCGCGGTCACCGTGGTGATGAAGAAGAAGCCGATCGGAAATCCGTGGAATACGGTCTCGGCCAGCTGCGCGATCAGTGTCTTCTGGTGGTAGTCCGCAGGCGCGCCGATCAAATCGGATTCGTTGTGCGCGTACACGATTCCGATCTTCTGAGCCAGGATGATGATGCCCATCAGCAGTGCGATCGCGATACTACCGAGCATCAGCAGCGTGGTGGCGGCATTGCGCGACTTGGGTTTCCGGAATGCGGGCACACCATTGCTGATCGCCTCGACACCGGTCAATGCGGCACAGCCGGAGGAGAACGCCCGCGCGATCAGGAAGGTGAACGCGAGTCCGTATAGGTGCTCCTCCTCGGCATTGAGCTGGAAGCCCGCCGATTCGGCGCGCAGATCGTCGCCGAGTACGAAGATGCGGAACAGTCCCCACCCCAGCATCGCGAACATGCCGAAGATGAAGGCGTAGGTCGGAATCGCGAATGCGACACCGGACTCCCGGATGCCGCGCAGATTGATCGATGTCAGCACGACGATGGCGACCACCGCGAACAACACCTTGTGCGTGGCGACGAACGGTATCGCGGACCCGATATTCGACGCTGCCGAGGAGATCGAGACCGCCACCGTGAGCACATAGTCGACCAGCAGGGCACTACCGACGGTGAGCCCGGCATTCGGCCCGAGATTCGTGGTGGCAACCTCATAGTCACCACCGCCGGAGGGGTAGGCGTGCACATTCTGCCGGTAACTGGCGACCACGACCGCCATCACGAACGCGACGGCCAGACCCACCCAGGGCGCATAGACATAGGCCGAGATGCCGGCCACCGAAAGGACGAGGAAGATTTCCTCCGGGGCGTATGCCACCGAGGACATCGCATCGGAGGCGAACACCGGGAGAGCGATTCGCTTCGGCAGCAGGGTATGGCCCAGCGCATCGCTGCGGAAAGGCCTGCCCAGCAGCACACGTTTGGCTGCCGTCGTCAACTTGGACACTGGAGCGAGCATAGATCCCCGCAGGATGGAGCGCTCCTTCGGCCGGTTCGCATCGTATGTTTGGTCTACCGGCGGAAGGGGAAGTTGGGCCATGGAAACATCTGGCGGGTACGGTTCGGATGCCGGAGATAGCAAACCGTACGCCCCGCGGCGTGAGCTCACGGCCCCGAGGAGGAAGCTTGCGTAACCCCGCAGGGTTCGCGAGCGCCGCCAATTGAACACAGTTTCCAGGAACGAGGTTGCGGTGTACGTAGTGATCATGGGTTGCGGACGGGTCGGCTCGTCGCTAGCACGCGCCCTGGTCCGGGTCGGCCATGAGGTCACCGTGATCGACCGGGATCACAGCGCGTTCCTGCGCCTCGGCGAGGATTTTCCCGGTGAGCGGGTGGTCGGCGTCGGTTTCGACCGGGATGTGCTGACCCGCGCGGGAATCGAGCGGGCCGACGCCTTCGCCGCGGTCTCCTCCGGTGACAACTCCAACATCATCTCCGCGCGGGTGGCCCGGGAGATGTTCGGTGTGCAGCGCGTGGTCGCGCGCATCTACGACGCCAAACGGGCCGCGGTCTACGAGCGCCTCGGCATTCCGACCATCGCCACCGTGCCGTGGACCACCGACCGCTTCCTGACCACGCTGATCGGGGACGGCGGCACCACCACGTGGCGCGATCCGACGGGCACGGTCGCGGTAGCCCAGTTGATATTGCACGAGGAGTGGTACGGGCGCACCGTGCGCGATCTGGAGCGCACTGTGGGCGCCAGGGTCGCATTCATCATCCGGTTCGGTCAGGGCTTGCTCCCCGAGAGCAAGACTGTGGTCCAAGCCGACGACATCGTCTATGTCGCAGCCACCTCCGGCTCCGTCGGCGAGGCCGTCGCCTTGGCCGGTAAGCCCCCAGCAAGCGAGGACTGACATGAAAGTGGCGATCGCCGGAGCCGGCGCCGTCGGCCGATCGATAGCCAGGGAGCTATTGCGTAGCGGCCATCGGGTGATGTTGCTCGAGCGCCAACTCGATCACATCGACCCCGCCGCCATCCCGGATGCCGTCTGGGTCCATGCGGACGCCTGCGAACTGGCGCTGCTGGAGGATGCGGGTCTGCAAACCTATGAGGTCGTCATCGCCGCCACCGGCGACGATAAGGCGAATCTGGTGCACAGCCTGCTCGCCAAGACCGAATTCGGCGTGCGCCGGGTGGTGGCGCGGGTCAACGACCCGCGCAATGAATGGCTCTTCGACGCGTCGTGGGGCGTGGATGTCGCGGTGTCGACGCCGCGGCTACTCGCCTCGCTGGTGGAAGAGGCGGTCTCGGTCGGCGATCTGGTCCGGTTGATGACGCTGCGGCAGGGACAGGCCAATCTGGTCGAGATCACCCTGCCCAGCGATACCGCGTTGGCGGGCAAGGCGGTCCGCACGCTCAGCCTGCCGCGCGACGCCGCCTTGGTGACGATCCTGCGCGGCGGCCGGGTGATCGTGCCACAGCCCGACGATCCCTTCGAGGGCGAGGACGAGCTGTTGTTCGTGACCTCCGTGGAGGCCGAAGAGGACCTGCGGGTGGCGCTGGCCACGCACGGCATCAAGCCCTGACTCCCCGACGGGGCTGATGCGGATCAGCGCCGGTCGACCTCAGGATGCGGCCGCGAGCTCCGCGCGCAGCTTGTTCAGCGCGCGATGCTGCATCACCCGAACGACGCCGGGACTGGTGCCGATGGCCTCGGCGGTCTGCGCCGCGGTCCAGCCGAGCACGATCCGCATCACGAGTACCTCGCGGTGGGCGGGTGCCAGGATCTTCATCAATTCCCGGGTGGCTTCGCGACGTTCCGCCGCGATCGCCCACTCCTCTGGACCGGCGGCGGTCGAGGCCGTATCGGGCACCTCATCGACCGGGTACATCGGGTGCAGCTGCGAACGGCGGAACGCGTCGGCCACCTTATTGGCCGCGATACCGTAGACGAAGGCCAGAAACGACTTGCCCTGATCGCGGTAGCGCGGAATGGCGTTGACGGTGGCCAGCAGGATCTCCTGCACCACATCGTCGGCCGTCACATGCAGATGTGCGGTATTGCCAAGGCGCGCACCGCAATACCGGCGCACGAGCGGGTGGACCAGCCGGATGATCTCGGTGACCGCCGCACGGTCGCCTCCGGCTGCCGGACCGATCAGCGTATCCAGTTCGGCCGATACCCGACGGCTCTCCGACAGGGCCGGGTTGTGGGCTTGTTTCTTCGACAGTGCCGCAATGTTGTGCTCGGTAGCCAACTTCCGAGTCCTTTCTCGCCGATCGTGCTTTTTGCTTGCACTGATCGTCTGACGAACTCGATTGCCCAACCAGGCACCCCAGGGTGGGTACTCACCCACCTCCGGCGGCGATTCGTTAACACCCCGACGAAGAATCGAGGCGCGAAATTCCTAGGCCGTTGGGGCGGGCGTCCCCCGGCGCGCCGGCAGATGTCCAGCCCGGCGCACCGCCCACACGGTGACAGCCAGCGCCACCGCGGTGAGCGGCCAACCCATCGCGATGCGCGCGAAGGCCAGCCACCCGGTGCGATCGGTGTCGTAGAGCTGTGACTGCACCAGATAGCGTGCGCCGAAGACGACCACCCAGGTGGCGGTCGCGAGGTCGTAGAGGCGCACGACGCGGCGGTCGGACCGCCATTCGGTGCCGTGGCCGTTGAGCACGCCCCAAATGACGCCCACCAGTGGCCAGCGCACCAGGATCGATACCAGGAACACCCCGGCGTACACCAGGCTGGTGTAGATGCCGAACAGGAAGAAGCCCTTCGCCTCACCCATCCGGTAGGCGATGAACGCGCAGATGCCCACCCCGAGGAAGCCGGAGATCGCGGGTTGGATGGGGCTGCGCCGCACCAGCCGCCACACCAGAATCGTGGCGGCAACGCCGAGCGCCGACCAGATCGCCGCGGTCAGCCCGGCAAAGGTGTTCACGGGCACGAAGACCAGCACCGGTAGGGTCGAGTAGATCAGGCCGCTGAAGCCGCCCAACTGTTCGAGCAGGGTTTGTTCGGCCTCTTCGGTTTCCGCGTCGACAGCGCGATCTACGACGCCGGACGGGCCCGCGTCGATCGGCTCACGGCGTCCGGTGTGGATCTCGGCGGCGTTCTCGTTGCTCGATGGCATACGTCAGCTGTTCTCACGCAATTCGTAGTAGGGGTTGTAGATCACCTTACGACCATCCCGGTCACCTACTCGACCGCGGACGAGGATCCGGCGTCCCGGCTCGATACCGGGAATGCGTCGGCGGCCGATCCACACCAGACTGATGGCATCGGTGCCGTCGAAGAATTCTGCCTGAACACTGGCACCGACGGACTTCGGACACGCCTCGACACTGCGTAGTCGGCCGAGCATGGTGGCCTCGTCACCGCGCTGACAGTCCGAGGCCCGGCAGGCACCCGACGCATCGACCGATTCGGCGAGCTCCTCGGCGTCCAACTGATCGATATCCTCGGTCAGCCTGCGGCCCAGACGGCGAAAATAACCTGAGGCGGCGGATGACATCTAACGCTCTCCTGCGTCGAGCATGACGACGTGGGTCACACGCCATCGTGGTTGTTCCGGTAACGACCGGCTGTTGGCCGTATACCCGCCACTGTAGATGTGCAACCCTCACCCCGCTACGCTCGGACCGGTGTTCGACTCCCCACATTTCGCGCCCGACCGCGGCGGCCGCGCCCCGATCGCCGTGGCGTTGCCAGGAACCGGATCGGATGCCGACTTCGCCCGTCGTGCCTTCGGACCGGCTTGTGCGGCACGTGGAATCGAATTCATCGCCGTCGAACCCGATCCGCGCGGCGTGGTTGCCAGCTACTGGGCCGCGCTCGACGCCGCCGCCCAGCGCGGGCCGGTCCTGGTCACGGGGATCTCTCTCGGCGCGGCGGTCGCGCTCGAATGGGTGGCTGAACATCCCGAGGCGACAACCGGCGTAGTGGCGGCGCTACCGGCATGGACCGGACCAGATACCGCCGCCTGCCCCGCCGCGCTCAGCGCCGCCGCCACCGCGGCCCAGTTGCGTGCGGACGGGCTCGACGCGGTCGTGGCACGGATGCGCGCGAGCAGCCCGCGCTGGCTCGCCGACGCGCTCACCCAGTCATGGCATTCGCAATGGCCGCGGCTGCCCGAGGCCCTGCAGGAGGCCGCCGACTACAAGTGGCCCGATGCCGAACGACTCGGCGCCGTCGAGGTGCCCGTCGCGATCGTCACCGCCGTCGACGATCCGGTGCATCCGCTCTCGGTCGCCGAGGAATGGGCCGAGCTGATCCCGCGCACCGAGCTGATCCGGATCAGCCTCGATGAACTCGGCGCGGATCCCGCGATTCTCGGAGCCGCGGGCCTCGCGGCGTTCTAGGCCTAGTTGAGCCCGAGTTGCTGCATGGCGGAGCCGTCCGCACCGCGACGCGGTTCATTCGGCATGGGCGGCGGGATCAGCGGCTGCGGTGTGGGCTGGACAGCGGCCTGCTGTGCGGCCATTGCCTGCTGCTGGGCCTGCACCTGCGCCTGATGCGCGGCGGCCAGCTGCTCGGCCAGCTCCGGTGGCAGTACGACGGCCAGCGGCTCGCGCACCGGCATCGGATCGTCGCCGCGCCGAATCACGGTCTCGGTCAGGATCGCCCGCGCGGCCCGCACCAGCGGACTGCCGTCATCGGCGGCACCCTGCGGACCCGCGGCCACCAGCCGCACCATCCAGCGCGGACCGTCCACCCCGATGAAGCGCAGATCCGCGCCCTCGGTGATGGCGAGCAGCTCCCGGCCCCACGGTCCGGTCTCCACCGCGACCCTGGCGCCGTCCTTGCGTAGCGATTCGGCGAGATCCGATGCCACCGAACGCCATTGCCCCGCCGACTTGGGCGCGGCATAGGCCGCGACGGTGATCCGACCGTTTTCGGTCGCCAAGTGCACCGCCTGCGGCGTGCCGTCCGGGGTCATCTCGACCTGCACTTGGCCACCCGGTGGCACCGGCAGGATCACCGAACCCAGATCCAGGCGCTGATCGGAGACATTGTCCAGCAGCTCGGCCACCTCGGCGTAGTCGTACGGGCCGGATTTGGGCATCTGCGCGACATCGTCATCGTCATCGTCATCGTCGTAGTCGTCGTCATCGTCGTACTCGGGTTCGTCGTCGTAGTGCGCGGCGATGTAATCGGCTGCGACGATCGGATTCTCGTCGGTGACCGGGTCGATGATGGGATTCTCGTCGGTGACCGGATCGATGATGGGATTCTCGTCGGTGACCGGATCGATGATGGGATTCTCGTCGGTGATCGGCTCATCGTCGTAATCCGCGTCGCCGTAGGTCCCGTACGCACCGTATTCGTCGTCGTAGTGGTCCTCGGCGTATTCGTCACGTCCGCCGGACTTGCGTCTCTTCCCGAACATTTCGTCATGCCTCCTTGCCGAGAGTGCCCGCCTCGTCGGCCGATGCGGCCAGACTCGCGTGGCCACCGCTCGACCCGTAGCCGCCCGCGCCCCGCGTGGTGTCGTCGAGGACGTCGACCTCCACGAAATCGACCAATTCCACCCGTTGCACCAGCAACTGCGCGATCCGATCGCCGCGGCGCAATTCGATCGGGGTGCGCGGATCGTGATTGATCAGGCACACCTTGATTTCGCCCCGATAGCCCGCATCGACGGTACCCGGCGTATTCACCACGGACAGACCGGTTTTCGCGGCCAGTCCGGACCGGGGGTGGATCAGCCCAACCGTGCCGACCGGCAATGCGACCGCGACGCCGGTGCCGACCAGCACTCGCTCCCCCGGTTCGATGATGACGTCCTCCGTAGTGCACAGGTCCACGCCCGCGTCGCCGTGGTGGGCACGCGTTGGCACGGGGATGCCGGGATCAAGCCGCAGCAGAGGTATGGGTGGAAGGGCGCTCATGACTGCGCCTCGCTGACGCTCGGCTCCATCATGACCGTCCAGGCGGCTGTGTTGAATAATCGCTCGCTCCGCTCCCTCACATTGCCCGAGCCTACGCGTACGCCCTCGACCTCAGTGAATTAGTGTTGAGTCGTGTCGGACCAGCCCAAGCCAGTGACGATGGACGAACAGCAGCGAAGCTTCGAGCCCTACCGAGAGCGCCTGTGGGTGCCACTGTGGTGGTGGCCGATCGCATTCGCCATCGCCGGGTTGCTGGCCGCCGAAATCCATATGGGCGCGCCTGGTCTACGCGCCTGGTTGCCCTACGCGTTGCTGTTTCCGGTGCCCGTGTGGGTGCTGTTGTGGCTCAGCCGCCATCGGGTGGAGGTCGCCCAGGATGGCTCCGGCATCCGCGAACTCCGGGCCGATCGCGCGCATCTGCCGATGAATTTCGTGGCCAGATCGGCCACGGTGGCCCCGACCGCCAAGAGCGCGGCCCTGGGCCGCCAACTCGACCCCGCCGCCTATGTCCAACATCGGCCATGGGTGGGGCCGATGGTGCTGCTTGTACTCGATGATCCGGACGATCCGACGCCGTACTGGTTGATCAGTACGCGACGGCCGGACCGGGTCTTGGCCGCGCTTGGCATACCTGGCTGAAGCCGGGCGTGCCGAGCGCGGGCTGACCGTTGATCCCGGCTGGAGATCAGATCTCCGCCGGAGATCAGGCTGCACAGTCCATGCAGATCAGCTGACCGCCACTCTCACTGGCCAGCCTGCTCCGGTGATGGACCAGGAAACAGCTGGAACAGGTGAACTCGTCGGCCTGCTTCGGGATCACCCGAACTGTCAGGACCTCCTCGGACAAGTCCGCGCCGGGAAGCTCGAACGACTCCGCGGTATCGGATTCGTCGATATCCACGACGGCGGACTGTGCCTCGTTGCGACGAGCCTTCAGCTCCTCCAGCGAATCTTCCGACACTTCGTCGGATTCAGTGCGCCTCGGTGCGTCATAGTCGGTTGCCATGTCGTCTTCCCCTCGTCCTTACTCCGTATATCCCGGACCGGGCCACTCATTCCGATTCGCTCGAAATCGGAATAACCAGCACCGCCCCGCCGGTGGTGCACGTCACACGTACACCGGTCCCCTATCAGGGCGGATCACGCGACCCACCTTCGATAGCGCTCGGTAAACGCAGGACATGCCCTTCTTGTTCCCGCGACCGACCACCGTTTTGGGCTGCGGTGATTCGATCTGGGCCGCCAGACAATAGCGGACGCCACGGCAAAAGTCGCAATCAAAACACAGATGATTCGAAATTGAGGGGTAATCGACACCAAGCGTGAACTCGCCGAGACCTTACGCACTGGTTTTTAACCCACCCCGGTCGGCTTCGCCGCCACGCCACCTCCCAGTCCCGGAAACACTTTCGTAGAGTGTGCACGTGGTTTCACTCATCACCGAAGGCAGTTCAACGGATCGAACGGGTCAACCCTTCGCCCGGCGACGCAACCAGCCATGGTTGATCTTGGTCGGCGTCCTACTCCTGATCTGCACCGTGGTGTGGATCAAGGCCCTGACCACCGAGGACAGCAGCGGAACCGCGATGGCATGCAATTCGCCGAGTCCGGCCACCGATGCGAAATCGCCGCAGCCTGCCCCGATGGGTCAGCGGGTCGGCCAGTCGCGGTTGACCGATGTCGAACCGGCGCCGCTGGCCTCGTCGAAGGTCCGTGTGCTGAACGCGAACAACAAGAGCGGTCAGGCCTCGCACATCGCATCGGCGCTCGGTGATCTGGGCTTCGCGAGCGCGCCTGGGCAGCAGTTCGGTAACGATACGGTCTACGTCAACGGTGACCTGAACTGCACCGGTCAGATCCGCTTCGGGGTGAACGGGCGACCGGCCGCCGCGTCGGTCCAGCTGGTCGCGCCGTGCGCCGAGCTGATCGAGGATCAGCGCAACGACGACACCGTAGACCTGGTGCTCGGTTCGGTATTCGGCGAATCGCTGCGGCCGAGCCCGGATGCCGAGGAAGTGCTGAAATCGCTGAAGAATCCGGCGCCGGGCGGATCCCCGTCCATCGACCCCAAACTGCTGTCCGCGGCGCGCACCGCGCGCTGCTGATCTCCCGAAACCCGACCTTCATCGCCCCGGTGTGCCGCTTCGGCAGATCGGGGCGATCCGTTATTCACGCGTCCGGAATCGCGGCGGTCGCACCGACCCGTTCGAACAGTTCGGTCAATTCGTTCGCAACGCCCGGTGCGGTGGCAAGGACCAATTCACCCGCCGCGCCCGGGCTGATCGCCTCGGGCAATCGCAGCTGCGCACCCGCCTCGGCGGCGATCAGCGCGCCGGCCGCCCAGTCCCACGCGTTGAGTCCGTGTTCGTAGTACGCGTCGATGCGACCCTCGGCGACGAAGCACAGATCCAGAGCCGCCGCGCCGAGACGCCGGATATCGCGGATCTCCGGCAGGATCCGGGCGACCAGCTCCGCCTGCCTGGCCCTGCGCTGCCTGCCGTACGCGAATCCGGTGGCCACCAAGGCCATCGAGGCCGATCGCACCCGTGTGCAGCGCAGATGTTCCACGGTGCCGTCACCGGTCACCTTCGTTGCTCCCATCCGCACCGCGGCGCTGTAGGTCGCCGCCCGCGCGACGTCGACCACGGCACCAGCGACAGGGTGTCCGTCGCGCATCGCGGCCACCGAAATCGCGTAGCCCGGAATGCCGTACAGGAAGTTCACGGTGCCATCGATCGGGTCCACCACCCAGTGCACGGTGTCCCGGTCACCACCAGCCAAGCTGCCGCCGCCCTCCTCACCGAGGATCGGATCGCCGGGGCGCACTTCGCCGAGCAGGCGCCGGATCAGATCCTCGGACTCGGTATCGACGATGGTCACCGGATCGGTGGGGTGACCCTTGGTCTGCACGGCGCCGTCGCGCGCACCCTCCGGACCGAATACCTCGGGTCGGCGCGAGCGCACATGCGCGGCCGCGGTTTCGGCGAGTTGGACCGCGATCCGACGCAATTCGGCGACATCCTCGGATGGCGTCACGGTCGGACGGGCGGTAATTGACGCTGTGGTCTCCGGCATGCACCCATGCCATCACAGATCCTCGGCGAACGGGAACCGATGCCCGCCCATTACTCTTGTCGTGCACGACACAACGCCGTCGTCGGGCACATCACCGCATGCTCCGCGACCAGCTGGTGGTGCTCCTGTGCAGCGGCGCATTCATCACATCGGACAGCACAGGAACGAGGGAAGGTCATGTCCGCTCGGGGGCACGCATTCGGTATCGATATCGGTGGCAGCGGCGTCAAGGGCGCCGCGGTGGATCTGGCCACCGGAGCATTGGTCCATGAGCGGATCAAGATTCCGACACCGCATCCCTCGACACCGCAGGCGGTCGGCGGTGCGGTGGCCGAGCTGCTCGCCCAAGCCGATTGGGACGGCCCGGTCGGCATCACGCTGCCCGCGGTCGTGCTGGAGGGTGTCGCGCGGACGGCCGCCAATATTGATAAGGCGTGGATCGGCACCGACGCGCGGGCGCTGTTCTCCGAGGCGCTCGACGGCCGCACCGTGACCGTGCTCAACGACGCCGACGCGGCCGGCCTGGCCGAAGATCGCTACGGCGCGGCAAAGGATTTCGACGGTCTGGTGCTGCTGCTGACCTTCGGCACCGGCATCGGCTCGGCACTGCTGTTCCACGGAACGCTGGTGCCCAATACCGAACTCGGCCATCTCGAGGTCGGCGGCATGGAGACCGAACACCGCGCTGCCGCCTCGATCAAGGATCGCGACGGCCTGACCTACGAGCAGTGGGCCGCCCAGGTCAGCATCGTGCTCGCCGGCCTGGAGAATTTGTTCTGGCCGAAGGTCTTCGTCGCAGGTGGCGGCATCAGCCGCGATGCCGCGCAATGGATTCCGTTGCTCACCAACCGTACCCCGGTGATTCCCGCCCGCCTGGAGAACACCGCGGGCATCGTCGGGGCGGCCATGGCGATCGATGCGGGCATCGCACCGTAGACGCGCGGAGGGTGCGGCATTAGCCGTTGCCGGGATCGTGCCGTAGGTACCCTGGTTCGATCGTTACAATGGAACGTACTCCGGCCGCGAGCCGGAAACCCCAGACCCGGCGCTCAGCCGGTAAAACCCGACAGACCGCTCCGCCGGAACACTACTCTGGCGTGACGCCGCACGAGACCGTCACGAAAGGGCGTACGTGGTAGCCACGACCCGTCAGACCGCCGAATCGGCCGATGCCGACTCCGCAGATGTAACCGAAGCACGGCCGGTCCGCAAGGCTGCCGCGAAGAAGGCTCCGGCCAAGAAGTCCGCCGCGAAGAAGGCTCCGGCCAAGAAGGCAGCCGCAAAGGCGACCAAGGGCCCGGCCAAGAAGGCCGGACCGAAGAAGGCCGGTCCGGACGGCGAGCCCGGCGACGAGAACCTCGAGACCGAGGATCTGGATCTGGAGGATCTCGGCGATCTCGAGGTTTCCGAGGACGACCTCGCCGACGAGGCCGAGGAACTGGTCGAGGACGTCGCCGAGGAGGTCGAGGAGGGCGAGGCCGACGAACCGTCCGCCGCGGACAAGGCCTCCGGCGACTTCGTCTGGGACGAGGAGGAATCCGAGGCGCTGCGCCAGGCCCGCAAAGATGCCGAGCTCACCGCATCGGCCGACTCGGTCCGTGCCTACCTCAAGCAGATCGGCAAGGTCGCACTGCTCAACGCCGAGGAGGAGGTCGAACTCGCCAAGCGGATCGAGGCCGGCCTCTACGCGGCGGAGAAGGTGCGCGAATTCGCCGAACAGGGTGAGAAGCTGCCGGTCGCGATGCGCCGCGACTACACGTGGATCGTGCGCGACGGCAACCGTGCCAAGAACCATCTGCTGGAAGCCAACCTGCGTCTGGTGGTCTCGCTGGCCAAGCGTTACACCGGTCGCGGTATGGCATTCCTGGACCTGATCCAGGAGGGGAACCTCGGTCTGATCCGCGCGGTGGAGAAGTTCGACTACACCAAGGGCTACAAGTTCTCCACGTACGCCACCTGGTGGATCCGGCAGGCTATCACCCGCGCTATGGCCGATCAGGCCCGCACCATTCGCATCCCGGTGCATATGGTCGAGGTCATCAACAAGCTCGGCCGCATCCAGCGCGAGCTGCTCCAGGATCTGGGCCGCGAGCCCACCCCGGAGGAGCTGGCCAAGGAAATGGATATCACGCCGGAGAAGGTTCTCGAGATCCAGCAATACGCGCGTGAGCCGATCTCACTGGACCAGACCATCGGCGATGAGGGCGACAGCCAGCTCGGCGACTTCATCGAGGACTCCGAGGCCGTTGTCGCGGTGGACGCGGTGAGCTTCACGCTGCTGCAGGATCAGTTGCAGTCGGTGCTGGAGACGCTGTCCGAGCGCGAGGCCGGCGTGGTCCGGCTGCGCTTCGGCCTCACCGACGGCCAGCCGCGCACTCTTGACGAGATCGGCCAGGTGTACGGGGTCACCCGTGAGCGCATTCGGCAGATCGAGTCGAAGACCATGAGCAAGCTGCGCCACCCGAGCCGCTCGCAGGTCCTGCGCGACTATCTCGACTGAGTTCGTTCAGATCGATTTTCGAAGCGCCCGCGCCCACAGCGCGGGCGCTCTTTGCGCGTGACTGCCCTGCTTGTTACCCCATCGGCCGGCAACTCCGTCCGCATTCGATCCGCCTGCGGTCTCGCTATCGTCGAATCCGGCCGCACCCATCGGCGTTTTCCCTTGCCCTGTGCCGAATCGCTTCTGCGACAGACTCTTTCGGGCGCCTACGCACAAGCGATCACGGGGGCGGCAACCGCGACAGCGTCCTAGCCCTTCACCAATTTGTTTCCATCAAACCTAAAAGTGACCTAAATCACTTATACGGGCCCAGATTTCGCCCCCTCACCCAGCCGCGACTGTCGTATCGTGTGACCCGCTGTTGTTTCAATCGCCGAATGCTCCAGCATCGGCAGTGGGGGCGTTGCATGCTCGACATCTACCATTTCAGTTACGGTCTGCTGACCCCGCTGCTGGCCTACACCGTGTCGGTCACCGGATGCCTGCTCGGATTGCAGTGCGCCGCGCGCGCTCGCACCGGCAAGAACCGGGTCGGCTGGCTGCTCGGCGCGGCCGTCGCCATCGGCGGCACCGGCATCTGGGTCATGCATTTCATTGCGATGCTCGGCTTTTCGATCCGCGGCTCGGAGATACGATTCGACATTCCGCTCACGCTGCTCAGCGCGATCACCGCGATCGCTGTGGTCGGTATCGGGCTATTCATCGTCGTCAAACCCGAGCCGTCACTGCTCGGCCTGCTGAGCGGGGGGACGATCACCGGACTCGGCGTCGGGGCGATGCATTACATGGGCATGTACGCGCTGAAGTCGAATGCGATGATCACCTTCGATGGGCTCCGCGTCGGGCTGTCGCTGGTCATCGCGGTGGCCGCGGCCACGGTTGCGCTCTGGTTCACGTTGCGGGTCAAGGGATTTGTGGCAACCGTCGGTGCCGGACTGATCATGGGCATTGCGGTCAGCGGTATGCACTACACCGGAATGTCGGCGATGCACGCGCACACCGGAGATACCCATACCCCCGAAGGGGCCGGTGCCATGGATCTGATCGGACCGCTGATCGTGGTGGTCAGTGTGGTGACCATGCTCCTGCTCATCAGCGTCAGCCTGACCGAGATCGAGCGCAATATCGAACTGCCGCCGCTGCGCATCACGCCGCGCGCCACACTCGATCCGCTACCGCCGCTGCCGCCGGTGGAGTCGGAGACGATGCCGCCCCCGACCGAGTACTGGCCAACGCGCACCGAGGTACCTCGTCCCTGAACCAACGAAATCCGCCTGCGACAGGCTCTGACTGGGCGCGATGCAGACTCGGGCCTGGTCGGCCAGAGTAGTGCGCCAGTCGCGGCCCGCGCGCACCGTCGTAGGCCGATCATTGCCGGATGTGAATCGACGGTACGTCGTAATGACCAGGTCAGGTGAACCAGGACACAGACCTGGCGGGTCTGCGGACAGAAGCGCTGGGAACCGGCAGACTTGTGCATTGTGGTTGCCCCCACTTTGCGCCGAATACGCTCGCCCTGGACGCAGACCGTCGACCTCGGTGACGAGCTCCGCGTGGTCTGGTCGTGGGTGCGTCGACCTCGGTTACTGTGCCGATTACTGCCCGAACTGCGCCAGCACCTGTCCGGTGCACCGGCCAGCACGGCCTATGCGTTCACCTTGTTCGTGACCTGGTGGACGCTGCGCGGGGTCGGCGATTCGGTGGAGCGCAGGCTGATCTTCTCGGCCTCCACCAACCTCTACAACATGCAGCACAATCCGATCCAGGTGCTGGTGGCGTCGGCGTTCTGGACCCAGGGACAATTTCCCTGGGTCACCATCGCGGAGATCCTGGTGATCATGGGCTTCGCCGAACGCTGGCTCGGCACCAGTCGCTGGATTTTACTGTTCGCGACCGGCCACATCGGCGCGACGCTGCTCACCGTCACCACGATCGACCACGGCATCGACCGCCACGTCATCCCGGTGCGCGTGCAGTATGCGGCCGATGTCGGCACCAGCTACGGGTTCACCGCGGTTTTGGCGGCCATGGCCTTCCACTTCCGCGGTGTGGTCCGCGTGTTGTGGGCAGGTGTCATCGTCGCGGTCCTGGCCTCGGCGCTATTGATCGGACCGACCTTCACCGACTACGGGCATATGTGCGCGGCCGTGATCGGTTTGGCGGTCGGATTCGTCGCGTCGACCTTCTGGCGGCGCATCGAACGCCTACGTGCCGAACGCGAGACGGCTTCCGCTGCGCCGACACCGGCGACGAATCCGCTTGCGACGCTTCCGATTCCCGCGGCCGACGCCGACGCTGGGCCGAGTTCTGTTGCACCGCGGCCGCTATCCACTGCTGACGGCGGGTCTGAAGCGACGCTGCACGATGGCGCTGATCGGTTCGACGACGCGGGCCGCGATCGGGCCGAGCACCGCCATCAGTAGCACATAGGCCGAGGCGAGCGCGGCGATTTCGCGGTCTACCGCACCGATGCTCACCGCCAAACCCGCGATGACAACCGAGAATTCTCCGCGCGCGACCAATGCCGCGCCCGCGCGCGCCCGTCCCATCCGGCGGATGCCCTGCCGACTCGCCGCCCACCAGCCGGTCGCGACCTTGGTCAGCGTGGTGACCACGGCGAGCAGGATCGCCCAGCCGAGCACGGGCGGAATGGCACTGGGATCGGTGTTGAACCCGAAGGCCACGAAGAATATGGCCGCGAATAGATCCCGAATCGGTTCCAGCAGTTTCGTCGCCTCATGGGCGGTCGAACCGGAGATCGCGATGCCGAGCAGGAATGCGCCGACGGCAGCCGAAACATTCAGCGCCGACGCCAGCCCGGCGACCAGCAGCGCCGCGCCGAGCAGCTTCAACAGGAATACCTCGCGGTCAGCGCTGTCCACGATCGCCGAGACGTACCGGCCGTACCGCAACGCGACGACCAGCACGATGGTGACGGAGGCCAGGGCCAGACCGACCACGGTCAGCCCGGCCAGGAAGCTGGTACCGGCCAGGATCGCGGTGAGGATCGGCAGATATATCGCCATCGCGAGATCCTCGAAGACCAGAATCGACAAGACCACCGGAGTTTCCCGGTTGCCGAGGCGCCCGAGGTCGTTGAGCACCTTGGCGACAATGCCCGAGGATGAGATGTAGGTGACCCCGGCCAGGGTGATGGCTCCGGTCATCCCCCAGCCCAGCAACAGGCCGACCGCCGCGCCGGGCGTCGCGTTCGCGACGATATCGACCACGCCCGCGGCCCAGGAGCGCCGCAGTCCGGTTACCAATTCGACCGCGGTGTACTCGAGGCCGAGCAATAGCAACAGCAGCACCACACCGATTTCGCCTGCGATATGGCCGAATTCGTTCGCGGCGCCCAGTTCGATGAATCCGCCCTGGCCGAAGGCCAGCCCGCCGAGCAGGTACAGCGGAATCGGGGACATACCAAATCGTGCCGCCACTCTTCCGAGCATGCCTAGGGCGAATAACACCGCCCCGAGCTCGACGAGGGCGAGCGCGGTTTCGTTCACGCTCTCACCCGTGCGTCAGGATCTTCGCGGCCGCGTCCAGACCGTCGGGAGTGCCGACGACGACGAGTATGTCATCGGCGGTGAAGGTGAAATCCGGTCCCGGCGAGGGATGCAACTGCCCGGCGCGCATCACCGCGACGATGGAAGCCTTGGTGCGCGTGCGCATCCCGGTCTCGCCGAGGGTGCGGCCCTCATACGGCGAATCCTCGCCGATGGGTAGCTGGCGGGTGGTGATCCCGGGTAGGTCGCGGTGATCCTCGCGTAACTTCGCCACCAGCTGCGGCGAGCCGAGCAGATTGGCGAGCACCGCGGCCTCGTCGGGAGTCAGCGGCACTTGGGCGGCACAGGAATCCGGGTCATCGGCTTTGGAGACGATCAGATCTATGCCGCCGTCGCGGTGATCGACCACACCGATCCGGCGGCCCGATCGTAGCTGGAAGTCTTTGCGTACCCCGATCCCGGGTAGGGCGGTGACATCGACATTCACACCTATACCCTAACCGGCAAAAAGGGCTAACCACCCATCAGGCCCACGAGACTCATTCCTTCGGCGGACCCGGGACGCCGGGGTATGTGCTGTGATGAGTCGATGCGGCGCAGGACGCGCTGGGCGTCGTCTTCGCGTTCGCACTCGGCGCCGCGCTCTATCTGAGCGGCCTGTCCGAGATGGCCGGTGACCTGAGTCGCCATCCGTCGCTATCGGGGTGCTCGCGCTGATCTGTGTGGCGACCTTCCTGCGGCGTGGTATGCCGGTGTCGGCGCTCGGTATCGGGTTGATCCCGTTTGCCATCGATTTCGCACTCGGTCCGACGGTGCCGGTCTGGCTCATCCACTCGGATCTCATCTATGCAGGCGGGCTCTATGCCGCGCCCGCGCGCGCACGCTTTCTGGTCGGGGTATGCGGGACGGTCTCGGCCGCACTGACCATGCTCGCACTGCTGCTCGGCGACTGGCGGGTCGCGGTGGTCACCATCGCCGCGCTGTTCGCCTTCGTCGCGACACCGCTGTGATGGGCGCTGTCGGTGCGCGGGCACAAGGAGATTGCCGAGGCCGAACGCAAACGCGCACAGGCGATGACGTTGGTCGCCGAATTGGATCGGCGCACCGCCATCGCCGACGGACGCAGGACGATGTCGCGCGATCTGCACGATGTGATCGCGGGACACCTGTCCGCCATCGCCATCCAGTCCGAAGCGGTGCTCGGCGTGCTGGGCCGGCAGGAAACCGATCCCACTGTCGCCGGGATCATTTCGTCGATCCGGTCCAATAGTGTCAGCGCGCTGCAGGAGATACGCACCATGATCGGTCTGCTGCCGCGACGACGACGCCGAGGATGATGTCGCCGCACCGCGCAAACTGGCCCAGCTGCCGATTCTCATCGATGCGGCCCGAGCGGCCGGAATCACCGTGCGCGTACGAGATTCGCGGAACGGGACGGCACTACCGAGCGCGGTCGACCAGGCCGCATATCGCATCGTCCAGCCAGTCGAAATCCACGTCTCGCGGGTGCTCACCAAAGTCGGTGTGGGGTCTCGGGTTCAGGCCGCCATCGCGGCGCGCGAGGCCAGAGACCGATAGGTTCACGACTCCGGAAAGTTCGGGTCGAGCGCGGCGAAAGCGCCGTCCGGACCGGGCTGATACTCGACCACAGCCGTGACCGCGCCGACCGGCAGCGGACCGTACAGATGTGGGAACAGCATCGATTCGGGATCGGTGGGCACGCCCGGTTCCCATTTCACCGGTGCGCCGACACGCGCCGGATCAATGCGCAGCAGCACCATATCGCGCCGTCCGGCGAATAGTCGGTTGGCGGGCAGATGCGCCTGCTGCGGCGTGGAGAGATGGATGAACCCGATCTCCTCGAACGATTCCGGGCGGTACTCGCCGGTTTGCCGCGCGGTCAGCCAATCGGCGAGCCTGCAAATGTGAACGAGAGTGTGAGTGTCATGGATCACGGGTAATCTCCCGGTAGACAACTGGATAGGCCTGTTCGTGATCGTGGTCGAGTGGAGTTCGATACATGACCAGTGATGTTCGCCAGTAGCGAAATCCCAGGTCGTGTTACCGAAAACACACTGAATCACTTCCGGGAACAAAGCCCCCGTCCCGAACGTCTGACAGAGTAGTCATACCCCTGCTGGGAAGTAGCGGTAGCGAGCCCGCGGAGTGACCACGGGCCCCACACCAGGTGAACGGACTGTAGTGCCGGGAGCCAGGACGGAGGAGTCATGCCAGGAACCCTGACAAGCACCCCACTGACCGCGGTCGATCGTTGCGACCGCTGCGGTGCTGCCGCACGAGTTCGTGCCGTATTGCCCGCAGGTGGCGAGTTGCTCTTCTGCCAGCACCACGCGAATGAACATATGGATCGCTTGCGTGAGCTCGAAGCCGTGATAGATACGGAATCGGCTCCCACGCTCTGAACCTTTCTCGCGTCCCGACACAACAGCATCGAACAACAGAACATCGCTGATAACGACAGCGGGCGACTTGCAAGTCGCCCGCTGTCGGCTTTTCCGGTCACGCTGCTCCGGACAGGATGCCGTCGAGCAGTTTCCCGAGACCGAAGGCGAAGTCGCCCAGCGGGTCCGACGGCGCTTGATAGCGTTCGCCTACCGCCGCACCGACCCGCGAGGCGATCGGGAACTCCTCGACCGAGATGACCTCGGTCAGCAGCGGGCCGTGCTGCTCCCACCATTGCGCGTCGGTCAACTCCGCTGTACTGCGGATTCCGGCGATCGCCATTCGCGCATTGCCGGTGGCGAATTCCGATAGCACCGCGATCACCCGATCCATAGCCAGGTCGGATAACCCGATCCCTTCGATCGCGGCCAGCTGCCGCTCATAGCGGCACATCCGTCCCGGACCGAGCACCAGCCGCCATGGTGGCACCTCGAGCAGCCACGGGTGCGCGATCAGTTCCGCACGGACCTGTTCGGCGATCGCGGACATACGGTCACGGACCGGGAGATCAGCTGGGATGGGGACGTCCTCCAGTGCGACCGCATCGACCATCAAAACCGTCAAAGCCTCCTTGCTCGGCACATAGGTATACAGGCTCATCGGGCGCAGCCCCAGTTCGGCGGCGACCGCGCGGATCGATACCTTTTCGTACCCGTCTCGATCGGCGAGGGCGATCGCGGCGGCGATGACCGCATCTACACTCACCGTCTGCTTCGGGCCGCGCCCGCCGGATCGCGGCGGCACTGCATGACGCCAGAGCAGGCTCATCAACTGTTTCGCCTGATCGGTCATAGGGTCCTCTCGGAATTAATCCAGTACGCCGTACGTTGTTGTAATATCCCGTACACCATACGACGATATAGGGGACCGTTCTGCCCAGCACACAGGCCACCTACCTACCCGACCGCCACATGTTCGCTCTGTGGACTTGGACCGGGTCCGCGCCCGGCCACGCGCCCGACGGCGATGCGGAATCGCTTCCTCTAGCCGTGCCGACGGGGCCGGACGGCGCCATCGAGGTCACCGATATCGATTGCGCACTCGTCGATCCGGACGAGCTGTTGAATCTGGATCTCGGTGATGCGTGCGCGTCCGTCCATGCTTGGCGCGCGGTACTGCTCGACGCAGCCGAACGGTGCGATGCGCAGACACTCAGCGAAACGGCATCTCCCGGCGCTCGCCGTGCTGGACACTCGGCCGGCACGCAGTTCGCCGATGACACGGCAGTGACAGCACGGACGCAGCCCTCCGACGCTTGGTTGCCGAGAGGCCATCCGGGCTCGACCACCTGGACACAGCCCTCCTCAGCACACGACCCATCTCGTCAGCGAGCTGACCACGAGACGGCGACTGATCATGCGGTCGACGTATCGCCGCCCCGTACACGGGCGCGGTCCGAGTGGATAATGGTCCGGGCGATGCAGTGCCGCTACCGATCTCGGCGCACGCACTCCCCGACGCCGCCGGGACGTCGATCGTATCCGCCGAACGTGCGGTGCGGGTATTGCGCGAAACACTGTGTATCGGTGCGGATTTGCGGGTAAGACTGAATGCGCGGTTGCGGCCCTACCAGATACGCGGCGTGGGGTGGTTGCACGAGACCGTCGCGGCGCACGGCGGGGCGGTACTGGCCGATGAGATGGGGCTCGGCAAGACGGTGCAGACCATTGGGTTTCTGCTCGGGCGGGCCGGAGATCGAGCGCAGCTCGTGGTTTGTCCGACCTCATTGGTCGGGAACTGGGCGCATGAGATCACGCGGTTCGCGCCGGGCCTGCGGCCGGTGATGTGGCGTGGGGGTGAGATCGCGGAAGAGCCGGGGACCGTAGTGGTGACCGGATACCCGATGCTGCGGTTACACGGTGGCATATTGGCCGATCGACCCTGGGCAACTGTCGTTTTCGATGAGGCGCAGGCGTTGAAGAATCCCCGCACCCAGGTGTCCAAGGCGGCTCGGGCGTTGACGGCGGAGGCGAATGTCGCGCTGACGGGTACGCCGGTCGAGAACCATCTCGAGGAGCTGTGGGCGCTGCTGAATCTGGTGGCGCCGCGTCTGTTCGGGCATCGCACCCAGTTCCGGCGTCGGTTCGTCCGGCCGATTAACGAGGGTTCGGCAGCCGCTGCGGCACGGCTGCGGGATTCACTCGAACCCGTGCTGTTGGCGCGCAAGAAGGCCCAAGTCGCCGCATCGTTGCCCGCGAAGATCCACAGCGATCTGCTCTGCGATCTGACCACCGAACAGCAACTACTCTACGATCAACTGCTCGAC
Source organism: Nocardia citri (assembly GCF_054065835.1). Classification (NCBI taxonomy): domain Bacteria; kingdom Bacillati; phylum Actinomycetota; class Actinomycetes; order Mycobacteriales; family Nocardiaceae; genus Nocardia; species Nocardia citri. The sequence goes on along the minus strand of NZ_JBSUQM010000014.1, from coordinate 108,935 downwards.
AACGCGATCGACGACGGCTTCGGCCATGGCGCGCAACGGCAGAGCCGGGTACTCGCCACCCTGACCGCCCTCGAGCAGGTCTGCAACCATCCTGGACTCATCAGCGGTGAGCTCGGCGAATTGGCGGGCCGGTCCGGAAAGTTGGACCTGTGCACCGATATCGTGGCCAATAACCTCGAAACCGGTGATCCGACACTGATATTCACCCAGTACCGCGCCACCGGCGACCTGCTGGTCCGTCACCTGCACGAGCAGTTCGGCGTGCGGGCCCCCTTCTTCCACGGTGGCCTGAATCAAGCCGAGCGCGCCGAGATCGTTTCGGGCTTCCAAGCCGAGGACGGTTCGCCCGTGTTGATCCTAAGTCTGCGCGCCGCGGGCACCGGGCTGACCCTGACACGTGCCGCCGATGTCATCCATTTCGACCGGTGGTGGAATCCGGCCGTGGAAGCCCAGGCTTCCGACCGGGTACACCGCATCGGCCAGACCCGTACCGTCACCATCACCACCCTGACCTCGGGTACCACCGTCGAGGAGCACATCGCGGGCATGCACGCCCGCAAGGCCGCGCTCGCGGACCTCGACGATTCGGCGGGTATCGCCGCACTAGCCCGCCTCGACGACGACCAGCTCATCGAGATCCTGCGCCGCAAGAGGGACAACTGATGGCGGATAACGAATTCGGCTACACGGCATGGGATATGGACTGGGTCCGGCTCGCCGAGCCCCTGCGCCAGGCCCGTCACGACCCACAGCTCCCCCGAGCCCGCAGTATTGCCCGCAACAATGGCGTCCAGGCAACCATCGAAGGGCGCATCCTGCGGGCCACCATCCACCGCGGTGGGCAGGCCTCGGTGACCCACCTCGAAGTCGCGCCACTGCCCCGCTCGGCCATCACGGCGATCGCCGAAATCATTCCGGATACAACAGTTCTCACCGACGAGATGCACCGAGCGCTGGTCAGCGCTGGCGTCAGTCCGGCGCCGAACCCGGCCGGTACGGACTGCACCTGCTCAGCCCGCACCACCCGCTGCGCGCATGTCCTCGCGGTGTACTACGACATGGCGCGTCGCGTAGACGAGAACCCGCGCCTGGCTCTGGAGATCCAGGGCTATTTCCAAGCGGCACCAGAGGATTCGACAGGTCCGGTCGAGTCGACCCGCTGGACACCGATCAACGCCCTCGATCCCGCGGACTACTTCGAGGTCGCCGCATCAGCGGTGCGCTGAAATGATCGCCCGCATCGCGGGCCGTGTACCGCGCAAGAAGGTGAGCACCACGCGGGAGTTGGCGCGTATGTGCGGCGCTCACTGAGTCTGCGAGGACACTGCACGAAGTCAGCGTCGACAACGGTCACGCGCCGCGGACCGAGCGGCAGCGGGATCAGGCGTTGATACCACCGTCGACGGTGAAGGTCGCACCGGTGCTGCTGCGGCCCGAGGGGCCCGCGAGGAAAGTTACGGTGGCGGCGATGTCGTCGGTGGTGCCGAAGCGGCCAGCGCACGCTGATCGGCGGCAGGCCGCTTCCGGCCCTGCGGCTACTTCCGGCCCTGCGGCTACTTCCGGCCCAGCGGCTACTTCCGGCCCAGCGGCTACTTCCGACGCAGGGCGGCGATGCGCTCACCGAGCTGGTCCGCGGTGGCCAATGCCGTTGGCGGACCACCGCATTCGCGGCGCAACTCACCGTGAATCACACCATGCGGTTTGCCAGTGCGATGGTGGTGCATGGCGACCAGGCTGTTCAGCTCGCGACGCAGTTCACCGAGCTTATCCGCGGTCGCGACCCGCTCGGCGGCCGAGGCGACCTGCGGACCGGGATCGGGCGTCGCGGTGGCACCGCGTTCGGCGAGTTGCCTCGACTGACGCTCCCGCAGCAGCGCCCGCATCTGCTCCGCATCCAAAAGTCCCGGAATCCCCAGGTAATCCGCCTCCTCGGCACTGCCCGCGATAGTAGCCGTGCCGAAGGAGGATCCGTCGTAGATGACCTGGTCGAGTTCGGCGTCGGCGGCGAGTGCGACGAAAGGCTTCTCGTCCTCGCCCGGTTCGTCCTTCTGCTTGTTCGCATCTATCAGCAGCGCGTCCTCGAGGCCGTTCTGCTCCCGATGCGGCTTGCCGATGACGTGATCGCGCTGCAGCTCGAGCTGGGCGGCCAGATCCAGCAGCACCGGCACCGACGGCAGGAATACGCTGGCGGTCTCGCCGGGCTTGCGCGCACGCACGAACCGGCCGATGGCCTGGGCGAAGTACAGCGGCGTCGAGGCGCTGGTCGCGTAGACACCGACCGCGAGGCGCGGTACGTCGACGCCCTCGGACACCATACGCACCGCGACCATCCACGGCTGGGTGTTCTTGCTGAATTCGGCGATTCGGTCCGAGGAGGACGGATCATCCGACAACACCACCGCGGGCCGCTCGCCCGAAATGTGTTCCAGCAGTTCGGCGTAGTCGCGGGCTCGCTCCTGGTCGGTGGCGATCACCAGGCCACCGGCATCGGGCATACCGGTCGCACGCAACTGGCGCAGCCGGGTGTCCGCGGCGACCAGCACCTTGGACATCCAGTCGCCGGCCGGATCGAGGGCGGTCCGCCACGCTCGGGCGGTGTGCTCGGCGCTCAGCGGCTCACCGAGGCGCGCCGAATACTCTTCGCCGGCGCTGTCGCGCCAGTGCGCCTCACCGGAATATGCCAGGAAGACGACGGGGCGGACCACGCCGTCGGCCAATGCCTCCGCGTAGCCGTAGGTGTGGTCGGCGCGCGAGCGCGGGAACCCGGCCTCGTCGGGTTCATAGGTGACGAATGGGATCTGGCTGTCGTCGCTGCGGAACGGGGTTCCGGTCAGCGCGAGCCGACGAGTGGCGTCACCGAATGCCTCGGCGGTCGCCTCACCCCAGGACTTCGCATCGCCCGCATGGTGGATCTCGTCGAGAATCACCAGCGTTCTGCGTCTTTCGGTGCGGACGCGGTGGCGCGCGGGATGCGAGGCGATCTGTGCGTAGGTGACCACGACGCCGTGATAGTCACCAGAGGTCGCGCCGGTCGCGTTGGAGAAGCGCGAATCCAGCTGAATGCCCACGCGGGCCGCGGATTGGGCCCACTGATGCTTGAGGTGTTCGGTCGGGGCGACCACGGTGACCTGGTCGACGGTGCGGTCGGCCAGCAGTTCGGCCGCGACCCGCAGCGCGAAGGTCGTCTTACCCGCACCGGGCGTGGCCACCGCGAGGAAGTCCCTCGGCTTGGTCGACAAGTACTTCATCAGGGCCCGGCGCTGCCAAGCACGTAGCGAACCACCTGTGGAACCCGCGGCGCTCGATATTTGCGAATCGCCCGGTGTTTCCGCTTCTCCCGCCACAGCGGCGCCACCCGACACAGTCACGAAGACGACCCTAGCTGTCCCCCATGGCGTGTCGCCAAACCGACGCGGCGTGGGCGACGGGCATCACACGCCGAACCGTACGCCACACCGTGTTCATCTGGTCCCCATCGACTCGATGCCATGGCAAACCGGAACAATATGCTCGGATACGCGATGCTGTTAGGCATCATGACCGACGAAAGTGCCCCACGGCGCAAGACCCCGGGGACCGGCGACCAGCCGATCCACCGCGGCGGAGGCGGCGCGGAGTACACCGTGGCGACCTTCGCGCGCACCGCCGTGATGCGGGTCGCACACAACACGCGCCACGGCGGCAAACTCGTCGTGCGGGTGACGGTGAAGTCGTGGAACGATTCGATATTCACCAAATCCGCGGCCGCGGCGTTCTGGCAGACGATGTCGCTGGCGCCACTGCTGCTCGGAGTCCTCGGCAGCCTCGGTTATGTCGGGGAATGGTTCGGGCCCGACACCGTGCAGATCGTCGAGCAGAAGATCATCGCGTTCAGCCGGGACCTGTTCAGCCCTAGTGTGGTGAGCGATCTGATCGAACCGACCGTCAAAGATGTACTCGGTCGCGGACGCGCCGCCTTCGTCTCGGTGGGTTTCGTCATGTCGCTGTGGGCCGGATCCTCGGCGATGTCGACCTTCGTGGATTCGATCGTCGAGGCGCACGGGCAACAGGATGCCCGGCATCCGGTGTGGCAACGCATCTTCGCCTTGCTGCTGTATGTGCTGTTCCTGGTGGTCGCGGTATTCCTGCTGCCGGTGATCGCGCTCGGTCCGACCTTGATCGGCCGGGTACTACCGGATTCGTGGCGCGAACCCGGGTTGCGGTTGATCGACTCGTTCTATTACCCCGGTGTCGGCCTGCTGCTGATTATCGGGCTCACCACGCTGTACAAGCTGGCACTGCACAAATCGCTGCCGTGGCACCGCTTGTTCGGTGGGGCGCTCGTCGCCGGCGTGTTCTTCATGGCCGCGAGCGAGGCGCTGCGCCGCTATCTGGCCTGGGTCACCAGGACCGGCGTCAGCTACGGCGCGCTCGCGACGCCGATCGCATTCCTGTTGTTCACGTACTTCCTGGGCTTCGCGGTCATCCTCGGCGCGGAATTCAATGCCGCGGTGCAGGAGTTCTGGCCCGCCCGCAGCACCCGCATCGACCAGGTGAAGGAATGGTTGTCCAATCAGTTGAGCGGGGACGACGCCGACACCGACCAGCATGATCCAGGCACAGCGAAGCCCCCGAACCCACCGGAGGCTCAGGGGCAGGTCGAGCGGACAGACGACATCGACGGCGCCCGGACACGCCCTAGCGGGCCGGGCGGTTCGTCACCGGAGCCGCGGCCTCAGCCCTTACGCAAGCCGTCGTAGACCTTCTTGCACTCCGGGCAGACCGGAGAACCGGGCTTCGGCGAGCGCGTCACCGGGAAGACCTCACCGCAGAGGGCGACCACATGGGTGCCCATGACAGCGCTCTCGGCGATCTTGTCCTTCTTCACGTAGTGGAAGAACTTCGGGGTGTCGTCGCCCGTCGTCTCGTCGGTGGTCGTATCCGGGCGAACCAGAGTGTCGGTACTCACGGAATCCATGATGCCGCATCCGCGCGAGCGCGGCTGATGACGGTCGGTATTCGTCCAGCTGACCAGGCCATGTGCGGCGCGCCCGCGACAGTGGAAGACTCGAGGTATGCAGCAGCACGGCGACACCCCCGACGCCGACGACATCGGCAGCGGTGATCGCCCGGACATGATGCCGACGCCACCCCGCAAGTCCACCGGCTATTTCCCCGGCAATGACGAGAAGCACCCGGTGCTGATCACCGAGGCCGCGCCGTCGCTGGAGGATCAGCACCGCGCCAGGGTTCGCCGGTACACCGTCATCATGGCGTTCCGCATTCCCTGCCTGATCCTCGCCGCGGTCGCCTACAGCGTGTTCAGCAACGCCCTGCTCTCGATCCTGATCATCGCCGCGTCGATCCCATTGCCCTGGATCGCGGTCCTCATCGCCAATGACCGCCCGCCGCGCCGCAAGGACGAACCCAGCCGCTGGGACCACCCGCGCACCGCTATCGAGTCCCGCCCCCACCGCGCTATCGACTCCTGAAGGGCTCCGCCTCCTCATCCTGGGTCCAGGTCCAGCCAGGAAATGACGCCCGCGCCCACCACGCGGGCGCGGCGACACGACGATTCCGAGCTGGCCAAGCGATCACCGTGCAACGGTTGAGGTAACCCTCGCCAGCGCCCCGCCGTCAGCGGATCCTCGGCCCTGAGTTCAGGGGTGGCGGATGGCGGCGGACATCAGTGCCGCGACGGCACAGAGGGCGCCGGCGATGTACCAGGCGAGGTTGTAGGAGCCTTGGACGTCGCGGATGACGCCGGCGCCGGTGGCGGCTATGGCTGATCCGATCTGGTGCGACGCGAAGACCCAGCCGAAGGCGACGGGGCCATCCGCGTCGAAGAGCTCGCGGCAGAGCATGACCGTCGGTGGGACGGTGGCGATCCAGTCCAGGCCGTAGAAGATGATGAAAACCCACATGCTCGGCTGGGTCTCCGGTGCGAACAGCGACGGCAGGATCAGCAGCGAGAGCCCGCGCAGCGTGTAGTAGCCGACCAGGAGATAGCGGGGGTCGGCCCGGTCGGTGAGCCAGCCGGAGAAGACGGTGCCGGCCACATCGAAGACACCGACCAGTGCCAGCAGGCCGGCGGCGTTGGTCGGCGGCATGCCGTGGTCATGCGCGGCGCTGACGAAATGGGTGCCGACCAAGCCGTTCGTCGATACGCCGCAGATCGCGAATCCGCCTGCGAGCAGCCAGAATCCGGGACTGCGCGCAGCCGTTGCCAAGACCTTCATGGCCCGGGTCGCACCGCCGCTCGCCTGCACGCGCAGCCCAACTACGCTGCCCGGTTCCGCACCGTACGCGCAAACGCCTGCGTCACTGGGAAAGTCTCGGATGAACAGCAGGACCAGCGGCACGACCGCCAGCGCGGCACCCGCGACGATCAGTGAGGGCACCCGCCAGCCGTGTGCGTGCGCCACCGCGGACACCAGCGGCAGGAAGATCAGCTGCCCGGTCGCGCCCGCGGCGGTGAGCACGCCGGTCACCAGTCCACGCTGACGGACGAACCAGCGGCCGGTGATCGTCGCCACGAACGGCATGGACATCGATCCGACGCCGATCCCGACCATGAGCCCCCAGGTCGCTACCAAATGCCAAGGCTGGGTCATGAATACGGTGAGCCCGCTGCCCGCCGCGACGAGCACTAGCGCGCACGCCACCACCCGGCGGATACCGAATCGGTCCATCAGCGCCGCGGCGAACGGCGAAATCAGTCCGTACAACAGCAGATTCAGCGAGACCGCGGCCCCGATGGTGCCGTGCGACCAGCCGAACTCCTCGTGCAGCGGATCCAGCAGCACACTCGGGACCGATCGGAATGCCGCCGCGCCCAATAGCGCGACGAATCCCACACCAGCGACGATCCAGGCGGGATGCAGCCGCCTCGGCACGGAGTCAACAGGTACCGGAGGCGTCCGCAGTTCAGTCACCCGCTGAGCGTGCCGGAATTTCGCCCGTCGAACGAGTGGCCGGAATGCCATTAACCGCCAAGATCGTGCCAGTTACGGCCGATTCGAAACCGGCTCGACACCATCGCGGGCGACACCTACTGTGTGGCGGGGGCAAGAGACGGGAACTCCCTCAGCGGCAGTGATGTGCGACACATCTGTGCCAACCGGGCGCGGGCGCCGCCGAATCACCGGAAGATGCGACAACCGCGCACCGGTAGCGGCGCGGGAACTCCCGCGGGAAACAGGAGAAAACATGATTCGGTGGGTCTGGGCCTTCCTCGACCGCCCGACGCAACGTTTCGACGAATGCGCGACTTTCTGGTCGACGATCACCGATACCCAACTCTCGCCGCGACGCGGTGAGAACGACGAATTCCTCACGCTCCTACCGGATCCCGCACTCTTCGCCGATGCGGGGGTCAAGATGCAAGCGGTGACCGGGCTCGGCCGGGTACACCTCGATATCGACGTCGACGACGTCACCGCGGCGGTCCGCGTCGCACTCGACCTCGACGCCGAGCTGGTCGCCAACCACAAGAGCTACGCGGTACTGCGCTCACCTGGCGGTCAGATCTTCTGCTTCACCCCCGGCGGCCGTGCGAAGGGCACGCCCGCCCCGGCCGTGCGCGCTCCGGACGGCACCCTCACCCGCCTCGACCAGGTCTGCCTCGATATCGGCCCGACCGACCACGCCGCCGAAACCCATTTCTGGACGACTCTCACCAACTGGGACCTGACTCAGGGCCGCCTGCCCGAATTCGCCCGCCTGCGCGCGAAGGAACCGATGCCCGTACAACTGTTGCTTCAGCGCCTCGGCGAGGACCGCCTCGCCGCCGCGCACATCGACCTCGCCTCCGCCGATATCGACGCCACCGCCGCCTGGCACCAGTCCCTCGGCGCGACCCTGGTCGAACGCCACGAGCACTGGATCGTCATGTCCGATCCGGCCGATGCGCCCTACTGCATCACCGGCCGCGATCCGAACGGCGTCTGAGATCGGCCGAGCCCTGTCGGTGTGACACGACGAACACGTTTCGGTTGCTGGCGTGTCGCGGTGGCAGAGTACCGGTGTGCCTATCAATCAGACGACCACCGGATCGCTGCTCACGGCGTTGTGCCCCGATCTGCGGGTCGCGCTGACCCGCGTCGGCTATGACGCCGATACGCTGCTGGAAGTGCTCGGCGCCGATGCGCACGCCGCATTGGGCCGGTCCGAACCGGTACCGGTCCGACGGGCTGCCCGCCAGGCGGGCGCACTAGGCACCCTGATCCGCCTGTTGCTGCTCGGTGACGCACTGCCCGCACGCGAGGTCGCGGCCGCACTCGCGCCGGTAGATATCGACCGCGCGGTGGCGGCGGGGCTGCTCAGCCGGGCCGGAGACGAGGTCCGCGCGGCTCTCGACCTGCGCCCGCTCGACGCGGGCGATGGCACCCGCTGGGTTCTGTCCGACCTCGACGATTCCATGTCCCGACGCACTCTGACCGAAGATCATGTGCTCGGTGTCGGCCACGCGTCCCTCTCGCTGCTGCGGGCCACTCCCACACGACGCGTCGGATCGGTCCTGGACCTCGGCACCGGCTGCGGTGTCCAGGCCGTCCACGCCGCCGCCTACGCGGATCGGGTGACCGCGACCGACGTGAACCCACGCGCCCTGTGGCTGGCCGAGGCGACGGCCGCACTCAATGGACTCGATATCGAACTCCTTGCCGGTTCCTGGTTCGAGCCGGTAGCCGGTCGCCGGTTCGACCAGGTAGTCGCCAATCCGCCGTTCGTCGTCGGCCCCGCCCGCATCGAACATACCTACCGCGACTCCGGCCTCGCCCTCGACGGCGCGAGCGAATTGGTGATCTCGCAGGCCCCCGACATGCTCACCCCCGGTGGCACCGCCGCGATGCTGGCCGCGTGGGTGCATGTGGACGGCCAGGATTGGCGCCAACGCGTCTCGTCCTGGCTGCCCGCGCACGGCGTCGATGCATGGGTGGTCCAGCGCGATGTCGCCGATCCGGCCCTGTATGTCGGAACATGGCTGCGTGACGCGGGTTTGGATCCGCGCGATCCGGCCGCGCAGGTCCGCGCCGAACAGTGGCTCGACGCCTTCGTCGCCGCAGATGTCGCGGGCATCGGCTTCGGCTTCGTCTATCTGCGCGCCATCGACGGTCCGACCGAACTGCTCGCCGAGGACCTGGCACACGGCTTCGACGATCCGCTCGGCGCCGAGGCCACCGCGTATTTCGCGCGCTCGGCCTGGTTACGCCGCGCCGCCGCCGACGAAAACCTTCCCTGGTCAACACGTTTCGTGGTCGATTCGGCGACCGCGCTGGAACGGGTCTACCTGCACGGCGAATTCGGTTGGGACCAACAGGTCGCGCGGCTGCACCGCGGCGACGGTCCGCGCTGGCAGCACGAGGTGGACGAGTCCACCATCGCCCTGGTCGCCGGAATGCATCCCAACGGTTTGCCGTTACAAGAGCTGGTAGAACTGCTCGCGCTCGCCGACGGATCGGGCGAAGTCACCGAGGAGTTCGCAGCCGATGCATTATCCGTGGTCGCCGGATTGGTTCGGCACGGTTTGGTGCGGCCCGTGTAACGAAGCGGCAACCGCTCGCCACCCACCGGATGCTTCGCACACAGGCTGTTCCGACAGGGTGGGGTTCTCAGGAACTTCTCAGATGCGAGTGACGGAAACCGCAGTTCAGAGCGGTTTATCGGAGCAGTAGCGGGGAACTTTCTACCTGTCGGGTCCGTTGTTCGGAGTGAGACACCACCGACAGGAGGCAAGTCATGACAAGCCCCGCCACCACTCGTGTGCGCACCAGCGATTCGGACCTCGACGCCCAGAGCCCTGCCGCCGACCTGGTACGTGTGTACCTGAACGGGATCGGCCGTACCGCACTGCTCACGGCGGCCGACGAGGTCGAGCTGGCCAAGCGCATCGAGGCGGGCCTCTATGCGCAGCATCTGCTGGAAACCGGCAAGCGACTGTCGGCCACCCGCAAGCACGATCTGGCCGCGATCGTTCGTGAAGGCCAGGCCGCTCGCTCGCATCTGCTCGAAGCCAACCTCCGGCTCGTGGTCTCCCTCGCCAAGCGCTACACGGGCCGCGGTATGCCGCTACTGGACCTGATCCAGGAAGGCAACCTCGGCTTGATCAGGGCAATGGAGAAGTTCGACTACGCCAAGGGATTCAAGTTCTCCACCTATGCCACCTGGTGGATTCGCCAGGCCATCACGCGCGGTATGGCTGATCAGAGCCGCACCATCCGGCTCCCCGTGCATCTGGTCGAGCAGGTCAACAAGCTGGCCAGGATCAAGCGCGAACTGCATCAGCAGCTCGGTCGCGAGGCCACCGATGCGGAACTCGCCAACGAGTCCGGCATTCCGGTGGACAAGATCTCCGATCTGCTGGATCACAGCCGCGACCCGGTAAGCCTGGATATGCCGGTCGGCAATGACGAAGAGGCTCCGCTGGGCGATTTCATCGAGGATTCCGAGGCTACCTCGGCCGAATCCGCAGTGATCGCTGGACTGTTGCACCACGATGTGCGCAGCGTGCTCGCCACTCTGGACGAGCGGGAGCAACAGGTCATCCGGCTGCGCTTCGGCCTGGACGACGGTCAGCCGCGCACGCTCGATCAGATCGGCAAGCTCTTCGGACTCTCCCGCGAGCGGGTTCGTCAGATAGAGCGTGAGGTCATGTCGAAGCTGCGCAAGGGTGAGCGGGCTGACCGCCTGCGCGCCTACGCCAGCTGATCCCAATGACTCGTGCCGGTGATCCCGGCACGCGCCCATGACGCCGGGCCACCCCGAGGCCGGTCCGGCGTCCGGCTTGGTGACCCATCGACGGTCAGCGCGAAACGCCGTCCGGTGACCGCGCGTCCCGCCCCCTCCGGGCTCGCGCGAGCCGGTCGGCGAACCTCATTCAATTCCGTCGGGTCCGTCGTGGACCATGACGTTCTCCGGTTTCGGTTCGAGTGCGGAGTTCTCGGCCTGCCGATCGAGCAGGATCGCAAAATCCTCCTGCACTCGGCCGCTGCCGACGCTGACCTGCACCAAAACCGGCCGGATCGCGAGCAGGCGCGGATCACCTCGCTGCGCTCGCGTCAGTCCGAAGGTCTGATCATCGCCACCGCCCTACTCGAACACCCGCTACTGCGACAGTTGCATGAGCAGCGCGGACCTATGGTGCTGGCTGGCCAAACCGCGCCGGGGTACGTCCGCGCGTAGATGAGTTCCTTACCCGCCGCTAACGGTCCACGCACAACCCGGTCGCGATTCGAACCACGGCCTGGAACCCACCAGGCCGATCTACATGCGCAATGCCACTGATGCCGCCGGGCACGGCCCGGTCTCTGCGCATCGCTCACCACCGATCGAACCGGTCCAAGCGCTACCTCGCGATGATTCGCGGCAGCCGATGCGGGAGTGCGACTCAGACGAGTGCGGCAGATCGATACGTTGAGCAGCCGCGGCCTGGAGACGGGTGTGGGGGTCAGCCGAGGCGGCGGGGGCCGGTGTCGAAGCGGCTGGGTTGCGGGCCGAAGCGGGCTCGGGCGTAGAGGATCGCGGCGGCGTGGGCGGAGGCGAGGACGGGGTCGAAGGATAGTTCGCGGATTTCGGGGAGGTCGTCGAAGAGGGCCGAGACGCGTTGGACGAGCTCGACCAGGGCAGGTTTGTCGACGCGGGGGCTGGCGGGGGTGCCGGACAGCAATGGGGCGGCGCGAGGGGCGTCGATGAGGGCGGTCGCTTCATCGGCGGTGAGTGGGAGCGCGCGGTAGGCACGGTCGCCGAGGAGTTCGATGATCATGCCGGAGAGGCCGAATCCGATGACCGAGCCGAAGGACGGGTCGTCCTGCACCCGCAGCACACAGCCGACACCGGGCGCAGCCATCTGCTGGATGTGCACGGCGGGATCGCCGCATAGTTCCACCAGATGCGCGTAGGCCTGGCGCACAGCCTCCGGACGCCACAGGTCCAGTCGCACACCGCTGAGATCCGGTCGGCGCCGCCACATTTCGCCGGTCGCCTTGGCCGCCACCGGATAGCCGAGTTCCTCGGCCGCCGCAGCCGCCTCATCAGCGTTGCGCACCTCACGGAATTCGACGACATGAATTCCGTAGCACTCCAGCAGATCCACGGCTTCCAGATCGGTGAGCCAGCGGCCGTCGGATTCGCGCGTCCATCCTGCGACAAGCCGCTTGGCCCGGTCCGCATCGATACCCGCGGGACGAACCACCGTCGACACCGCTCTGGTGCGCCACTGCGCGTACCGGTGCGCCCTGGCCAGCGCCCTTGCGGCACGCTCTGGATCCGGGTAGGACGGTATCGAGCCACGCGCCGCCGTACCGCCCGGACCGCGCACCGCCAGCAGGTTCGGAATCCCTTGCTCGGCAACGAAAGTGGTGAGAATGGGTTTATCCGCATCGGGTACCGCCGCCGCGGCCTCGCGAAGGGATTCCGCGAATCCGGCCATCGGCAGCGGCACCGGTGGCGCGAAAACCACGACCACCGCGTCGATCTCGTCCGAGCGCAACGCGGCGACCACCGCGTCCAGATAGGCACCCGGCGTCGCGTCGGGCCCCAGGTTCACCGGATCGCCGATCGACTCCTCCGCCACCACACGCTCGGTCGGGCGTGGGCGCCGAATACCATCGGAGGGCACCGTGGCGGGCCGCCGGACCTCGAGCCCCTCACCGCGCGCCGCATCGACAGCCAGCCAGTTCAACGCCGCGCTATTGCCGATCACGGCGACCCGCGGACCTGCGGGCAGCGGCTGATAGCCCAGCAGCGCCGCACAGTCGAACAGCTCCGAAATCGAGTCCACCTGTACGATTCCCGATTGTGCGAATAGGTCCCGCACGATGGATCGGTCCATATCGCCGGTCGGCTGGGCGCGCGCGGCCAATCGCCCAGTGCTCACCGCGACGATCGGTTTACTCCGCCCGACCCGCCGTGCGATACGGGAGAATTTGCGCGGGTTGCCGAAGCTCTCCAGATACAGCAGGATCACATCGGTGGCGGAGTCGGTGTCCCAATACTGCAGCAGGTCGTTGCCGGACACATCCGCGCGATTGCCCGCGGAAACGAAGGTCGACAATCCGAGGTTGCGCGCGGCGGCCTCACCGAGGATAGCCGCACCCAATGGCCCGGACTGACAGAAGAATCCGATGTGCCCGCGCCCGGGCAATACCGAGGCAAGGGTCGCGTTCAAGGAAACCGCGCCATCGGTGTTGGCGATGCCGAGCGCACTCGGTCCGACCACTCGCATCCCGTGCCCGCGGGCCGCGGCGACCAACTCGTGTTCGGCGAAACCGCCCGCACCGGTCTCCCCGAAGCCCGCGGTGAGCACGACCAATCCTTTGACGCCTTTGGCCATACAGTCGTCCAGTACCGAGCTGATCGCCTCCGGCGGCACGGCGACCACCGCGAGATCCACCTCATCGGGAATATCGCGCACGGTCGGGTAGGCCCGCACCCCACGCACCGAGCGCCGATTCGGATTAACCGGGAACACCGGCCCCTGGAAAACCCCGGACAGCAGATTGGCCAAGATCACTCCGCCGACCCGGGCCGGGCCGATTGTGGCACCGATCACCGCGACCGAACGCGGTGCGAGCAGATTGCCGACACTACGCGCCTCCGACGCGCGCTCACGCGAATCCCGTACCGAGAGCAGTGCTTCGGTGGGATCGATGGCGAATTCCAGATGCAGCACCGAACCGTCTCTGGCTCGCTCCACCTGATAGCCCGCGTCACGGAATACGGTGACCATCACGGTGTTCTCGGCGAGCACCTCCGCGACGAATGTCTCGATCTTGTTCTCGGCGGCCGCACCCGCCAGATGTTCGAGCAGAATCGAGCCGAGTCCGCGTCCTTGATGTTCGTCGGCCACCACGAACGCGACCTCGGCGGCGCGCGGTCCGGTGCGGTCGGTCAGCAGTTCGTAGCGGCCGACGGCGATGATCGCCTCACCCAGTACCAACAGCAGACCGACCCGATCGTGATGGTCGACATGGGTGGAGCGGTACAGATCCTTGGGCGAAATGCGCGGGTACGGACCGAAGTAGCGCAGATACCGGGAGCGATCCGACAGTGCCGTGTGGAACTCCTGGAGCCGCTCGGCGTCGTCGGGCGTGGTCGGGCGCAGTCGCACCACCCCGCCATCGGAGGCGAGGACATCGGCGAACCAGTGCTGCGGCGGAGGGGGCGGTTCGGCGGGGGTGCTCGGGGAATCCGGGACGGGCGGGGTCTCAGTCACGGGGGTCCTCCGGATCCAGGCCGAGCAGCCCGAAGGTGGCTCGGCGCGTAGCCAATATGGCCGTATCGATAGACCGTTGCGCACGGTCGGTGCGCGCGTCACCAGTCTCCCCGGTGCCGCCGGGACCATCCCACGAGTGGTAGTCGGTGTCACCACCGTCACCCATCGTGCGCGGTGGGTCGACGGTCGGTGCCGCGGAGCGGATCATATCGATCCAGTCCTGCGGCACCGCGGTTTCCGGTGCGATGGTGCGGTCCAGCGCGGTCGCCAACAGATGCGTCCACGCGCGCGGCACCACGCGCACCAAGCCGTAACCGCCGCCACCGACGGCGAGCCAACGACCTTCGGCGTATTCGTCGGCCAAATCGCGCATGGCGAGGAAGGCGGCGCGTTGACCGTCGACGGTCAGTTCCATATCGGCCAGTGGGTCCTCGCGATGGGTGTCGACACCGCACTGGCTGACCACGATCTGCGGCCGGAACGACGCCAGCGCACCGGGCACAATCGCGTGAAAGCCGCGCAGCCACTGCGGATCCCGAGTGCCCGGCAGGACCGCCAGATTGATCGCGGTGCCTTCCGCGCCGCCGTGACCCACTTCCTCCGGCCACCCGGTATTGGGCCACAGAGTGGCCGGATGCTGATGGATCGAAATCGTCAGCACCCGGGGGTCGCCGTAGAAGGCGCGCTGCACACCGTCGCCGTGATGCACGTCGACATCGATGTAGGCGATCCGATCGAAGCCGTTGTCCAGCAGCCAGGAGATGGCCACGGCCGCATCGTTGTAGATGCAGAATCCGGCCGCCGAATCCGGCATCGCGTGGTGCATGCCGCCGCCGATGCTCACCGCGCGCCTGGTCCGCCCCTCGGCGATCTCGCGTGCGGCGGTCAAGGTGCCGCCGACGATCACCGAGGCTGCCTGATGCATCCGCGGGAACACCGGATTATCCGGTGAGCCGAGTCCGTGCGGCGGCGCGAGTGACGCGCTGGCGGGCGGCGTGGCATGTTCGACGGCCTCGATGTAGTCGGCGGTGTGGATGCGCAGCAAATCGGACACTTCGGCCCGCTCGGGTACCAATCGCTCGACACCGTCGAGTAATCCGAGACTTTCCGCCAGGGCCATGGTGAACTTCAGGCGCGCCGGTTTCATGGGGTGCTCCGGCGTCCACGCGTAGTCGAGGAAGCGGTCGGTCCAGACAACGGTCCCGGATCTCGCCTCGAGATCACCTTCGTCAGGCGGCGCGGACTGTTCGCCGCGCGGTGCAGTGGCCATGCTCGCAACGCTACGCGGGAAGGCAACAGCACCGTTGAACGTTCGTATGCAGTAGAAATACAAGCGAGAGCGAACACGGTGACAGGCCGTGCGCCGACAGAATTCCCACCGCACAGCTACGGGTGTAGCGCGAAACCACGCGCTACACGGGGTACCGACGTGCGTGGGTAGAATTCGTGCCGACGAAGGGGTAACAGGTGAAGGATCTGGTCGACACCACGGAGATGTACCTCCGTACCATCTACGACCTCGAGGAAGAGGGCGTGGTGCCCCTGCGTGCGCGTATTGCCGAGCGCCTCGAACAGAGCGGCCCGACGGTCAGCCAGACCGTCGCCCGGATGGAACGCGATGGTCTGCTGCTGGTCGCCGGCGATCGCCATCTCGAACTGACCGACAAGGGCCGCAGCATGGCGGTCGCGGTCATGCGCAAACATCGCCTCGCCGAGCGGCTGCTCGTGGACGTCATCGGGCTCGATTGGCAGAACGTACACGCCGAGGCGTGCCGCTGGGAACACGTCATGAGCGAGGATGTCGAGCGGCGGCTGGTCGAGGTGCTCAATCACCCGACCACGTCTCCCTACGGCAACCCGATTCCGGGCCTGGACGAGCTGGGCATCGCACCGCCGAACGCTGCCGACGAGACGCTGGTTCGGCTGTCGGATCTGCCGCACGGCCAAGTGCACGCGGTCGTGGTGCGTCGCCTCGCCGAGCACATCCAGACCGAGCCCGAGGTCATCGGCCAGTTGCGGGAGGCAGGCGTGGTGCCCGACGCCCGCGTGACGGTCGAGACCAAGCCGGGTTCGGTGGTCATCACGGTGCCCGGCCACGAAGGTTTCGAGCTCCCGGACGAAATGGCCCATGCGGTCCAGGTGAAGTTGGTCTGAGGCATGAAACTTCTGGTCACAGGTGGCGCGGGCTATGTCGGTGGTGTCTGCGCGCAGGTTCTGCTCGAATCGGGGCACGAGGTCGTGGTGGTCGACGATCTGTCGACCGGCAATGCCGAGGGCGTGCCCACCGAGGCGCGGTTCGTCGAGGGTGATGTCGCGGTCGCCGCGCCGGCACTGCTCGAGGCCGAATCCTTCGACGGTGTCCTGCATTTCGCGGCGCAGTCGCTGGTCGGCGAGTCGGTACAGCAGCCGGAGAAGTACTGGCACGGCAATGTGGTGAAAACGCTCGAACTGCTGGAGGCGATGCGCCGCACCGACACGCCGAGGTTGGTCTTCTCCTCGACCGCGGCCGTGTACGGCGAACCCGAACGGGTGCCGATCACCGAGGACGCGCCGACCCGGCCGACCAATCCCTACGGTGCCTCCAAGCTGGCCATCGATCACGCCATTGCCTCCTACTCGATCGCTCACGGCTTGGCCGCGACCAGCCTGCGCTACTTCAACGTCGCGGGCGCCTACGGCGGCCTCGGCGAAAACCGGGTGGTGGAAACCCATGTCATCCCCCTCGTGCTCCAGGTCGCCCTCGGTCATCGCAAGGCGATCTCGGTCTTCGGTACCGACTGGCCCACACCCGACGGCACCGCGGTTCGCGATTACATCCACATCCGCGACCTCGCCGACGCCCACCTGCTGGCGCTCGACTCCGCGAAATCCGGTATTCATCGCATCTTCAATCTCGGCAGCGGCACCGGTTTCTCGGTCCGCGAGGTGATTTCGGCCTGCGAGCGCGTCACCGGACTGCCCATCGCCGCCGAGGACGCGCCGCGCCGCGCCGGCGACCCGGCCACGCTGATCGCCTCCAGCGACCGCGCCATCACCGACCTCGGCTGGCAGCCCAAGCACAACAACCTCGACGAAATCGTCGCCGATGCGTGGGAGTTCCTGCGCGACCTCGGTCCGCTGGCACACAGCGCCAAATAGGTCGGTTTCCCGCCATCGAACCGCGGTCACATGGTGGTGCTGCCCTTGCCGCGACCACCATGTGACTCGCCAACTCACCCTTGACCACCGGAGAACGCGAACAGGCTCACCGGACAACCGGTCCGAGATCGATGCCGAGGTCCGCGGCGATGCCGAGCCCACAGTAGGCAAGGCGGCGCAGCGTATCCGGGCGCATCCCGGTGCGCAGGGAGATCTCGAGCAGACTCGCCATGGAATGGGCGGGATCCGCGGCCAAAGCCGCTTGCAGTGCGATGCCGGCGAGCGGCCCGTCACCGCGGATGTAGGCGCTGTAGCCGAGAAGTGTCGCGGCATCAGCGCGGTCGCTGCCCGACAGTGCGTGTGTCAGTGCCACCCACAGCATTTCCGCGGGGGCGGCGTGGTCTCCGACTGCCAGCCCGAACAGTGCGTCACGCACCGTCCGATCTCGCAGCGCCGCGGCCAGTTCCGCGTATTCCTGGGTGGTGAGGGCCACACCGGAGTCGATATTGGCGATCTGCGACAGCACATGTTCGAGTGCCTGCCGGTGATATCCGTCGGTATCACCGCGCCGGACAGCCGCCGCGTACCGTTCGTGCGCGAGTGCGCGGGCGCTGTCGAGATACACCGCGACCTGTTGTGCCAGTTCCGCATCCGGTGCGACCAGATCGGTCAGCTCCGAACGGGTGCCACGGATCGGGCGCCCCTCGAGCACATGCGCCACCGTCACCATCGATGTCGCCGGATCCGGCAGCGTCCCACGATGATTCGCATCGAGCAGGCTCCACCACCGCTGCTCCGCTTCGATCTTGCACACCGCCCAGGCGCCCTCGAGGTACACCTCGACCCGCGCCAGCCGCCGCTCGAACGCCGCTATGAGCATGCCCCACGGTCCCGTACTGCCCGTGCCGTTTCGGCGTGTGCGCCGCGGTTCGCGCGCACGGTCGTCGACGATCACCGCGAGCACTTCTTTCGCTCCCTCCGCGGCGCAGATCTGCGAAACACATTCCGCATACGCCGCCGCGAGCCCGCGGCGGCTCCCACCCTCCTGGTCCAGATCGAACCGCACCACCGCATCGATGATCGGACTCTGCTCCGCATCGGTCGTGCCGCGCAAAACGGCCACCACCAGCGACCGTTCCGGCACGAATCCGACCATGGCGGGCACCGCCACGATCAATTCACCAGGATCGTCGACATGTAGCGAATCCCCCGGAATCCGATCTCCGAATTCCGGCGGCGGTTCCGCACACCGCCCCGGGCGCGGCACTTTCCCGAAACCCCGTGTGCACTCCCCTGATTCGTCATCGACGTCAGGGGCGAAGAAGGATACGGAATCTATTCGGGCGGCGACCTTGTCGGCGGGCCACGTTCGATACGTATGCGCCCCGACGTTATCGCCTTCGAATCGCACCGCGCCGCCGGTATCCGCGCCATCACATGGGTGCTCGGCCTCGCGCTGGTCCGAGTTGCCGACACGCGCCGGATGGGCGGCGGATTTACGGAGGTGAACAGCGGGGCTCGGGCAGAAACCGGCGCGCGGCGACGCGCCGTCACCTGGATCTCCGAGAGCGGGAGCGGGGTTCGTGGAAGTCGTCATGCATCGAGCATGCGCGGCCCCATCCCTATGTCCGGGACGCTGAACTGGGGATATCTGAAAACCGAATTGCCCTGTGGAAAACATTTCGCCTGTGGACGAACCCGGAACCGAAGACGAAAACGGCGGCGACTATGTCGGTGTCGCCTGCTACCGTCCAGCGGCGAGCTCCCAGCCGCCGATCGGCGGAACCCGTGGCATTCATCCCTTCTGGACCTTCTGCACCGCCATCGTGAACAGCTCGTCCAACGCCACCGTATCCGGCTTCGCATCGCCGAACGTCATGTACGTCACCGTGATTCGCACATCGGCGACCTGGCCTGTCATCGTCTGCATGGATTGCGTCAACCCGGGCGCGCTCACCTGCGGCGCCACCGTGCGCCGCAGTGCGAGTGTGTCGTCGGCATCGATCGGCGGCGGCGCTTGCAGTTCGGTGGTCACCGTCGTCGTCGCACCCCCCCGGCTCACCTGCACCTGCCGACACCGTTGCAACTGCTCACGCAAGGCCGACAGCGGCTGTCCGGTCCTGGTCAGCTCCACGGTTATGGTGGCGCGTGTCCGGTTGTCCGTGCCTACCGCGACGGCCGTCTGATTCGGACCGAATTGCTGAGTGGGCGGGACACATCCGCCGGGCTGTACTGTCGAACCGCGTCCGACCCCGGTCAGATCTCCCGCCGCCTGCTCGGCCGCCTCCGATGGCAGCACCACGGCCTCGTATTCGGCCGGGAACTGTGTGACATCGGGCAGCAGTGTCGAAAGCTGTGCCGCGACGTGCTGGGTTCCG
Organism: Nocardia citri; assembly: GCF_054065835.1. Taxonomy (NCBI): domain Bacteria; kingdom Bacillati; phylum Actinomycetota; class Actinomycetes; order Mycobacteriales; family Nocardiaceae; genus Nocardia; species Nocardia citri. The sequence goes on along the minus strand of NZ_JBSUQM010000014.1, from coordinate 89,228 downwards.
GTATTCGGCCCGGAGCCGACCGGATGGCCGGTAACCGTCGACGCGCAGCCAACGAGCAGCACCGCACTGGCGGCGAGGGGCACCCCACCCGATACCCCGAATCCGCGTGGCCCCTTGCGCGTCGAATTCGGCATAGTCACCGCTCCACTGTGCCAAACTCCCCGTGCCCGCCCGCGATGCCACGCCGTTTCTCGGCGTGAGCCGCACACGGCAACCAGCGGTGACCGGGCCGGGAATGTGCGGGGCACCGCCGATGTTGCCCTGTCTTATGGGTCGGTGTCGCCCATGGCGCCGTATGTCGGAGCCGTGGGGGACAATGGACAGTGGTTGACCGCTGCGAATTGCCCGACAGGCCGATGAACCTGAAAGCTCGCATCGGTGAACCGCGCAGGAAGGAGACGCGATGGACCACGAGTCGCGAATGTACGAGTTGGAGTTCCCGGCACCGCAGTTGTCGAACGACGATGGCTTGGGTCCGGTCCTGGTACACGGACTGGAGGGCTTCACCGATGCCGGGCATGCGGTGCGGCTGGCCACGACGCACCTGCGTGAGAGTCTCGAGAGCGAGCTGGTCGCCTCGTTCGATGTCGACGAGTTGCTCGACTACCGCTCGCGTCGTCCGCTGATGACGTTCAGGACCGACCACTTCTCGGATTACGCCGAACCCGAATTGAACCTCTGGGCGCTGCGCGACACCTCGGGCACCCCGTTCCTGCTGCTGTCCGGCCTGGAACCGGATCTGCGCTGGGAGAAATTCACCACCGCGGTTCGTCTGCTCGCCGAACAACTCGGTGTGCGGCGCAGCATCGGACTGAGTGCCATCCCGATGGCGATTCCACATACCCGCCCGCTCGGCATCACCGCGCACTCCTCCGATCGCGACCTCATCGCCGACCATCAGCGCTGGCCGGGCGAACTGCAGGTGCCGGGCAGCGCGTCCTCGCTGCTGGAGTACCGGATGGCCCAGCACGGCCACGAATCGGTCGGCTTCTCTGTGCATGTGCCGCACTACCTCGCGCAGACCGCCTACCCGGAGGCCGCGCAGACTCTGCTCGAGCACGTCGCCGACAACGCGGGCCTGGAATTCCCGCTGGCCGCGCTCGGTGAGGCCGCCGCGCGGGTACGCGAACAGGTCAACGACCACATCGCGGGCAATTCCGAGGTCGAGACGGTAGTGCACGCGCTCGAGCGCCAATACGACAGCTTCGTCACCTCCCAGGAGCGTCAGTCGAGCTTGCTTGTCGGCGACGGTGAATTACCCAGCGGCGACGAATTGGGCGCTGAATTCGAGCGCTTCCTGGCCGAGCAGGGCGGCTACGACGGTAATGAGGGCGAACGGTCGAGCTGACCCGATCACCCTGAAGGAGCCGTAGACGACTGCCCGTAGGGTGGTCGGAGTGGATCTGACCGAACTGTTCGAGATACCGGGAACCGACGCCGACGCACTCTATGAATCCTTCGGGGCGTGGGCGGCTGAGCAGGGCACCCCGCTGTATCCGGCGCAGGACGAGGCGCTGTTGGAATTGGCTTCCGGATCCAATGTCATCCTGGCTACCCCTACCGGGTCCGGTAAATCCCTTGTCGCGGTCGGCGCGCATCTGTTCGCGCTGACTCGCGGCCTGCGCACCTATTACACCGCACCCATCAAAGCCCTGGTCAGCGAGAAATTCTTCGCCTTGTGCGATGTCTTCGGCGCGGACCGTGTCGGCATGGTCACCGGTGACGCGGCGGTGAATCCAGAAGCGCCGATCATCTGTGCCACCGCCGAGATCCTGGCGAATATGGCACTGCGGGAGGGCGCGGCCGCCGATGTCGGCCAGGTCGTGATGGACGAATTCCACTTCTACGCCGATCCAGACCGCGGTTGGGCTTGGCAGGTGCCGCTGATCGAACTTCCGCGCGCCCAATTCCTGCTCATGTCGGCCACGCTGGGCGAAGTCGACTTCTTCGCCGCCGATCTGGAACGCCGCACCGGCAATCCGACCGCCATTGTCGCGGGCACCGAACGTCCTGTCCCGCTGAGCTTTTCCTACGCGCGCACCCCGATCACCGAAACACTGGAAGATCTCGTCACGACCAACCAGTCGCCGGTGTATGTCGTGCATTTCACCCAGGCCGCCGCATTGGAACGTGCCCAGGCACTGACCAGCGTCAACTTCGCCACCCGCGCCGAGAAGGACGCCATCGCAACGGCACTGGGCGATTTCCGCTTTTCCTCCGGCTTCGGCAAGACCCTTTCCCGGCTGATCCGCCACGGTATCGGCGTCCATCACGCGGGCATGCTGCCCAAATACCGCCGCCTGGTGGAGCGCCTGGCGCAGGACGGTCTGCTGAAGGTGGTGTGCGGCACCGACACCCTCGGTGTCGGTATCAACGTGCCGATCCGCACGGTCCTGCTCACCGGCCTCACCAAATTCGACGGTGTGCGCACCCGCAGGCTCAAGGCCCGCGAATTCCATCAGATCGCGGGCCGCGCGGGCCGGGCGGGCTACGACACCATGGGCACCGTCGTCGTGCAGGCTCCCGACCACGAGGTGGAGAACACCCGGCTGCTGGCGAAGGCGGGCGACGATCCGAAGAAACAGCGCAAGGTGGTGCGCCGCAAACCGCCGGAGGGTTTCGTCTCCTGGAGCGAGGAGACCTTCGACCGGCTTGTCGCCGCCAGCCCCGAACCGATGGTGTCGCGGTTCAATGTGACGAACTCGATGCTACTGAACGTGATCGCCCGCCCGGGCAATTGCTTCGACGCCATGCGTCACCTGCTCGAGGACAACCACGAGCCTCGCCCCGCGCAGCGCCGCCACATCCTGCGCGCCATCCGCCTGTATCGCGCCCTGCGCGATGCCGGTGTGGTGCAGCAACTTCCGGAACCCGACGCACAGGGCCGCCGCGCCCGCCTCACTGTGGACCTGCAGCGCGATTTCGCCCTCGACCAGCCCCTGTCACCCTTCGCCCTCGCCGCCTTGGAACTGCTCGACAAGGACGCCCCCGGCTACACCTTCGACGTCATCTCTCTCATCGAATCGACGCTCGAGGATCCGCGCCAAGTGCTCATGGCCCAGCAGCACAAGGCGCGCGGCCAGGCGATCAACGAGATGAAGGCCGATGGCATCGAATACGACGAACGCATGGAGCTACTCGAAGAGGTCACCTGGCCCAAACCGCTGGCCGAGCTGATCGAACCCGCATTCGAGACCTATCGCGCCGGCCACCCCTGGATGTCGGAATTCGCCCCGTCCCCCAAATCGGTCGTCCGGGACATGATCGAACGCTCGATGACCTTCGCCGAGCTGATCTCGCATTACGAACTGGCCCGCTCCGAGGGTGTCGTCCTGCGCTATCTCGCCGACGCCTATCGCGCGCTGCGGCGCACCGTCCCCGATGCCGCGCGCACCGAGGATCTCGACGATATGACCGAATGGCTGGGCGAGCTCGTGCGCCAAGTGGATTCGAGTCTGCTCGACGAATGGGAGCAGCTCACCAATCCGGGCGCGGAGACCGATGCCGATCAGCTCGCCTTCGGCGCGGAATCGGTACGCCCGATCTCGGCCAACGAACGCGCGTTCAAAGTGATGGTCCGCAATGCCATGTTCCGGCGCGTCGAACTCGCCGCGCTGCGCCGCTGGGAGGCGCTCGCCGAGCTGGGCACCGGGCCGGACTGGGCGGTCGAGCTGACCCCCTACTTCGACGAGTACGAGAGCATCGGAACGGGCCCGGACGCCCGGGGTCCGCAGCTGTTCCGAGTGGAACAACGCCCCGGTTTCTGGCAGGTACGACAGGTGCTCGACGACCCCGCCGGGGACCACGGCTGGGCGCTGGCGGCGGTGGTCGATCTCGCCGAGTCCGATGCTGCGGGTGAGGTCGTATTCGACGAGGTCACGGTAGTCGCGGGGTGATCATGATCAAGGTGTCGTCAACGAGTTGGTGACCGGGGGCATCGCGCTGATACTCTCTCGCGCGGTGCCCGAACGACGGCCGACCCCCAAAAAGACGGAGAGTTCCCTTAGATTGACCGGTCCAAACCTGCCCGAATCGCCCTATCTGGTCATTCACCCAGAGCGGGTGCGCGAGAATTATCGCGCACTCCAGACCGCGGTACCCGGAGCCCGAATTCGCTTCGCGGTCAAGGCGAGTCCGGTGCCGGAACTCATCGGTCTGCTCGACCTTCTCGGCGCGGAGTTCGATGTCGCCAGCGTCGGTGAGATCGAACTGTGCCTAAGCCAAGGCGTCGACCCGGCCCGCATGTGCTACGGCAACCCGATCAAGAAGGCCGCCCATATCGCCACCGCTCATGCCGCGGGCGTGCGCCGCTACGCCTTCGACACCGAGGACGATCTGCTGCGCATCGCCGAGCATGCGTCCGGCTCGGAGGTCGAGTGCCGGTTCCTGTCCTCGGCACCGCAGTCGACGACGCCCTTCGGCACCAAATTCGGCTGCTCCCCCACCGAGGCGCTGCGCCTGCTGGTGCGCGCCCGCGATCTCGGCCTGATCATCGGCGGTCCGTACTTCCACGTCGGCTCCCAGCAGACCGACCCGCGAGCCTGGCGCATCGGTATCGAACAGGCCGGGCGCATCGTGACAGCGTTGGCGGACAAGGACATTCGGGTGTGTTCGGTGAATATCGGTGGCGGGCTGCCCATTTCATACCTCGAGGCGGCACCCGCACTCGACGATATCGGCGCCGTCATCGCGGCCGCCACCGCCGAATTCCTACCCGAGACCGCCGGACTCGTCGTCGAGCCCGGCCGGGCGCTCGTAGGTTCGGCGGGCACCATTCACGCCGAGGTCATCGGCGTGCGCATCGCGCCGGACGGACGGCGCTGGGTGTATCTCGACATCGGCCGCTACAACGGTATGGCCGAGACCGAGAACGAGTACATCGCATACCGCTTCGTCACCGAACGTGACGGAGATCCCGTGGACGAGGCGGTGGTGGCCGGACCGACCTGTGATGGCGACGATGTACTGTATCAACGCACGAAGGTCCTTCTTCCGGCCTCGTTGCGAGCCGGTGATCGCATCCAGATCCTCGATACCGGCGCCTATACCGCGAGCTATTCGTCGGTGTCCTTCAATGGTTTTCCGCCCTTGACCGTTCATGTCTCGGGCGCTGAGCGAGAGTGAGTTTGCCTATGACGGCGGAATTCACCGGCTGGCATGTGCTGGCCGAGTTCGGTGGTGTCGACGCAGATCTCTGCGACGATCTCGAACGACTCGAATCGGCGTTGCGTGAGTCTCTGATCGCGGCGGGCGTCACCATCTGCGATGTCGTACACAAGAAGTTCGATCCGCAGGGGGTGACCGTCCTCGCGCTGTTGTCGGAGTCCCACGCCTCGATTCACACTTATCCGGAGTCCGGCGACATCTTTGTCGACGTATTCACCTGCGGAAGCATCGGCGCCGGCGCGTCGCAGGCCGTCGAACTGCTGCGCGACAAGTTGTCTCCCAAGGACGTTCGCATGCAGGTCATCCAGCGCGGGCACGGCTCGACCAGGATCGAGGAGCCGGTCGGCAATGGGCTGACCCGTATCTGGGATCTGCACGAGGTCATCGTCGACACCCATACCCCGTTCCAGCACATGGTGATAGCGCGCACCGAACAGGGCATCAGCCTGTTCTCCGACGACGATCGCCAGTCCACGGAGTTCTCGCAGCTGACCTATCACGAGGCGATGATGGTCCCCGCCTTCGCGCTGGCCGCGAAGCTGGACAAGGTCCTCATCATCGGTTCGGGTGAGGGTGTGGCCAGCCAGATGTCGGTTGCCGCGGGCGCGACGCTGGTGGATCACGTCGATATCGACCAGCGTGAGGTCGAGTTGTGCGCCGAGCACCTGCCCTACGGCTACACCAGCGCTGAGCTGGCCGCCGCGGTCGCGGATGTGGGCCCGGTCAAGGTGCACTACGCCGACGGCTGGGACTTCTTGGCCAACGCGTCCGAGGCGGGTACCCGCTACGACGTGATCGTCATCGATCTGCCCGACGAGCGGGTCGAGGACGCGCAACACAACCGTCTCTACGAGTCGGAGTTCCTGTCGCGATGTCGGGCACTGCTGGCACCCGGCGGGGTGCTCAGCGCGCAGGCCGGATGCGCGACGATGTGGCGCAACGAGACGTTGAAGCGTTCCTGGAAGCGCTTCCACGAGCAGTTCGACACGGTGGTGCAGTACGGCAGCGATGAGCACGAATGGACATTCCTGTTCGGGTTGAACGAGCGCATCGACGACCCGGTGCAGGCGATGACCGAGCGGCTGGGCACGCTGCCCTATCGCGCTGAGACGATCGACGCGCGGGCGCTGGTGCGCGGCGCGATCGAACCGCACGCGCTGCGCGTTTAGCAGCACTCTCGAATCGCACCGGCCGCCAAGGGATTTCCCTTGGCGGCCGGTGCGATTCCGCGTTTACCCGCGTGCTCGACCGGACTCGGTACGCAGTACGGCCCTGCCGACCCGTGTGACGACGCATCCAGAGCTGGCGATCGAATTCGGCGTGGCAGCCGACCGCGGACGCCGTTCGATCAACACATCACCGGTCGTCCCGGGATGGCGAATCCAACCCGCGACGAGACCCGTTTCAGAGCGACCTTCGCCATGCGGCGCAATGAGTCACAAACGCGCCCAGATGCTCGGCGGCGAACTGCTCGGCAAACCAATCATCCTGTGTAACAACGGAAGTCCACACATACGTCCACGCCGACGGCATCGTGGCGGGCCGCACCCGCCGCAACTCGTACTCGTCGTCCTCGAACGCATCCAGCACCGCCCAGTCCGCCGCACCGAGCCCCGACAGCACCACACCCCGGGCAACCCCGGCCGCGACGGGCACCAGCCCCGGATACACCCGCCCCGGCAGTACCGCCGCACGCCACCCGGTCAGCTCTGCCGCTATCAATTCCGGACACCGCCCGATCAGCTCGACCAATACCTCCGGAAACTGCAAGGTCCCGTAGACGAACAGCCGATCACCGTTCGTGATCGGGCGACCGATCCGCCATCCAGGCTCGATCGACCGATTGGCACCCAACTCGTCCACCGCGCCCCCTTTCCAACTGCCCACCAGCGGACATTACGCCCAACCAGCACACCCGAACCGCCCGACACCGACGCCTGCTACAAGGAAATCGGTGCCCGAACGCGTACCCTGCCACGGGAGCCGACACGCCCGCCCGGGCCGCGACCGCCCGCAATCCGCTACAGGAAGGCACCCATGATCCGGCGTATGCTCGCGGCGGGGATCGCCCTCGCTATCGTTTCGGTCCCGCTGACCGGATGCACCGACGCGTCCGACCGCCGCCCGCAGGTGGATCGGCTGCGGGCCGAGGTCGGCGCCATGCCGGGCGTGGAAAGCATCTCGGTCGACTATTCCAATGACTTCACCCGGGGCACCTACCTCGACCTGGACCTATCGATGCGGGCGGCCTCCGAGGCGCAGATCGCCGAGGTCGTCGACCGGATCAATACCATCAAGCGACACGACTTCGACTCCCACCAGCAGTCGACCGACTTCGCCCTCGGCGACCGGCTGGAACTGAAGCTGGGCGCGAACTTGGACCCGAATCGAATCGCCGCTCGCGCCCGCGAGCTACGCCAACTCGGCACCAGCCTGCCAGGAGCCGCCATCACCGGGACCAACTCCGGTATCGAAATCGAAAAGTCGCCGCCCACAACGGACTCCCTGGCAGCCGTACGCACGGTCCTCGGCGACGATCCGGCCCAAGTGACCATCCGGCCCGTGGACCGGCAGCCGGTCTGGACCGTCGACCTCCCGTTCGGTACCCAGCAGGAGCAGGACATCCAGACCCTATTGGCCGCGCTTCCCGTCCCCGTCGCCTTCGTCCGCATCAATGACGGACATCTCGCGAATCTCTCTGTCGGGGTATCAAGCCCGGAGACCGCCTACCAGGATCTCACCGCCGTCATCGCCACGGCCCGACCGGCATCCGACCATCCGTTGGACCTGCGCTGGAACTGGGGCGGCTATTCGCCCGACAAACAATTCACCGGAAGCGTCGAGGTAGCCGGATGCTCGGACCGCAACACCGCCGCCGACGCCCACCCCGAGCACTACCTCACCCCCGACGCCATCGACCTGCAGCGCCGACTCCGCAGCGAATTCGAAACCTGCCGATAGCGTCTGCACACGAACGCGTCGACGTCGCGTACACACCACTCGGCGAACGTCGGCGGACTGCTGCCGAGCAACCCACACACGTCGGTTCGCAACCCCACCGTATCGGCGCCCTGCGCAAGATCCATCACACCGCGACCCAACCTCCTCGGCGACACCGCACCCTGATCGCTCGGACTCGGTTCACCGCGGCCGCTGCGACCGAATGATCTGCGCCAGCCGTTCGTAATCGTCCGCGCGCGCCGTCGACGCGCGAAACGCCAGACCGAGGGTGCGTCCCGGCGCGGGGGCGGTGAAATGCGCGGTTTCCAATGTGCCGCGCGCGGTTTCGGCCGCCACCGCCATCTCCGGAATCAAGGTCACCCCGAGACCGCCCGCGACGCACTGGACCACAGTCGCCAGCGACGCGGCGCGGGTATCCCCGACCGCCCTCGGATGCGTATCGGCGGAGCGGCAAAATTCCAGGGTCTGATCACGCAGACAGTGGCCCTCGTCGAGCAGCAGCAGCGGCAGCGCGCCCAGGGTGGCGGGTGCGATATCGGTGCGACCGGCCAGTTCGTGCCCGCGCGGAGTCACCAGCACGAATTCCTCGGTATACAGCGGGATCTCGACCAGACCGGGCGTCTCGGTCGGCAGCGCGAGCAGTGCCACATCCAGGACGCCGGTGCGCAATCCCTCCAGCAGCCGGGCGGTTCGGTCCTCGATCACCTGAGGATTCAAGGCGGGCAATACCTTGCGTAATTCGGGCAGCAGGTCCGGCAGCACATATGGGGCAACCGTCGGAATGATGCCGATCCGCAGGGTGCCACCCAGGCTGTCACCGGTCGCCGAGGCGACGAACCGATCGGCGGCCTCGAGGGTCGCCGTCGCCTGTGGCAGCAGCCGTGTACCCGCGGCGGTGACGAGCACCCGCCGGGTGCTGCGCTCGATCAGTTGCAGCCCGAGCCCGTGTTCCAATGCGGCGAGTGCCTGCGATAACGTGGGTTGGCTCACATTGAGCCGCGCGGCCGCGGTGCCGAAGTGGCGGTACTCCGCGACCGCCACGAACGCACGCAGCTGCGACAGGGTCGGCTGATAAGTCTGATCAGTCATGCCTATCAGTGTAGTGCGACTGATCACGTTTACCTTTCACCAGCGTTTGGGCAACATCATCGTGAGCTTTTCGATCCACTCGCTCCAGCAAACCGACTGACGAGGAGACAAGCACGGCTTTGCTGACCATCGGCGACCAATTCCCGGCGTACAACCTCACCGCGGTGATCGGCGGTGACCTGTCGAAGGTCGACGCTCAGCAGCCTGACGACTATTTCACTCGGATCACCTCCGACGACCACTCCGGTAAGTGGCGCATCGTCTTCTTCTGGCCCAAGGACTTCACCTTCGTGTGCCCGACCGAGATCGCCGCCTTCGGCAAGCTCAACGAGGAGTTCTAGGACCGCGACGCGCAGGTGCTCGGCGCTTCGGTCGACAACGAGTTCGTGCACTTCCAGTGGCGCGCCCAGCACGAGGATCTCAAGACCCTCCCGTTCCCGATGCTGAGCGACCTCAAGCATGAATTGGCAACCGCCACCGGTGTTCTCAATGCCGACCGTCGCCGACCGCGCCACCTTCATCATCGACCCGAACAACGAGATCCAGTTCGCCTCGGTGACCGCGGGTTCGGTCGGCCGCAATGTCGACGAGGTACTGCGTGTACTCGACGCACTGCAGTCCGACGAGCTGTGCGCCTGCAACTGGAAGAAGGGCGACCCGACCATCAACGCGGGCGAACTGCTCGCCGCGAGCGTCTGAGCATTATCGAAATACCTGAAAACCACCGAACGAGAAGAGGATTCGCCGAATGAGCATTGAGACCCTGAAGAACTCCCTGCCCGAGTACGCCAAGGACCTCAAGCTCAACCTGTCGTCCATCGCACGCACCACCGTGCTGAACGAACAGCAGCTGTGGGGCACGCTGCTCGCATCGGCGGCCGCGACCCGGTCGGCGACGACCCTGCGTGAAATCGCCGAGGAAGCCGCGAACAACTTGTCCGCGGAGGCCTACAACGCCGCACTCGGCGCCGCCTCGATCATGGGCATGAACAATGTGTTCTACCGGGGTAAAGGGTTTCTGGAAGGCCGCTACGACGATCTGCGTGCCGGTCTGCGGATGAACATCATCGGCAATCCGGGTGTCGAGAAGGCCGATTTCGAGCTGTGGTCGTTCGCGGTCTCCTCGATCAACGGCTGCGGACACTGCTTGGAGGCGCATGAGAAGACCTTGCGTGAGGCGGGCGTCTGGCGTGAGGTGATCTTCGAATCGCTGCGGGCGGCCGCCATCGTCGCCGGTGTCGGCCAGGCGGTGCAAGCCACCGAGACGCTGACCACCGCCGCGGTCTGATATCTCGCCGAAAACACGGCAACTGCCAAGTTCCTTGGGGCGGGGCAGTTGCCGTTTCCCGGGTAGGCACGTGTCGGAGCGGCTCGCTACCAACTGTCCGCGTTACGCACGTCGTGCACAGGGGAGCGGTGACCGAGCTTGCCGGAACGGGCACAACGCAAATCGGCAATGGAGGTTTGTCCTGGACGGAAATTCCACGGCAGCGCATTAACCATCTCTGGGGGGCCGGTAGGCTCGCGGACATGGGCACACAGGGTGAACCAGAGGCCATGGGAACACGGGTCGAGGTTGTGCGCGTTTTCACGGACCCGACGGGGCGAGGCGGTAACGAACTCGGCATCGCTCGCGCCGCCGATGTCGCCGAGGTAGATCACCAGACGCTGGCGGCGAAGGCGGGGTATAGCGAAACCGTCGTTGTCGAGGATCCGGTCGACGAGATCGCCAAGATCAGGATCTACACCCCTGCGGTCGAGTTGCCCTTCGCCGGGCATCCGTCGGTGGGTACCGCGTGGTGGTTCGCCGAGCAGGGCCAGCCGGTGCGGATTCTGCAGGTGTCGGCCGGTCCGGTCGCCGTCGAACTCACCGACGGGCTCGTCTGGATCACCGCGCGCGGGGAATGGGCCCCGGAATTCACCTTCCATCAGCTCGACGACCTCGACGAACTGGCGAATCTGCGCGCAGACGATTTCGACAGCGGCTCGCACTACCTCTGGTCCTGGACCGATGAGCATCGCGGTGCCCTGCGCTCGCGCATGTTCTCCCCCGCCATGGGCGTCCCCGAGGACGAAGCGACCGGGGCCGCCGCCGTCGCCCTCACCGCGCGACTCCGGCGCGGCTTGATCATCACCCAGGGCACAGGCTCACAGCTGTTCACCGAATGGGACTCCGATGGTTGGGTCCGACTCGGCGGCCGCGTCGTCGCCGACTCGGTCATCAATCTGTAGGTCGCGATTTTCGACAGTAGGTCCCGCTCGGGCGAACCAGTCGCTGACCGGGTTCGACCTGGGACTGGGCTCGGCCACCCGATGGTCGACCGCGATTGGTCAGGCGCTGTCGGCCCCGACAGCCGTGGACCGGTGTCGGCGTTCCGTAGCGGTTTGCACTGATGGCACGCAACAGCGTGATGAGCCGTCATACCCGGATGACGGTGATGATCATCTCGCACGCGGGCGCCTTCCTGCCCTACGCCGCCCGGCGGTTCGCCGGAGGCGACCAGATCAACCCGGCACCCCCATGGGCATTTCTGGCCGAGCCCTCTCCCCCGTCTCGCGGTAGCCGATCGGCAAACTGCAGCCGTTGGCGATTTATCAAAAGACGGCAGCGATCAGCATGTAGGCCGTGCCCAGGTCCATGACAAAGTGGGGCACGATTGCGGAGGTCAGTGCGCGACCGAGGAAGGAAGCCGAGCGCCCGGAGTCGGTTCGGATGCCGATCGGGTGGCCGAGCCAGCGCCGGAAACGGCCGGTACTCACCGCGACGATCAAGGCGAGCGCGTCGGTGCTGAACAGCGCGGCCACGCTCAGCGCCGGTCCGGGTGCGGGCCCGTCGGCGTGCGCGCCCGCATGGTGTCCCGCGATCGCGTACAGCATGGCGGCAGAGACCGCGATGTGATATCCGAGCGCGATGATTCGATCATCAGGTCGCGCGCGAGTCACCTTGCGCCACTGCGTGATTCGATCTGCCAGCAAGGCCACCATGACGATGATGAGGGCGATCAGCACCCCGCGCATCGCTGCCGGATCCGCTCCCATCGGAAAGACCAGCATCGCAAGCATCACCATGCACATGATCAGATGGGCGGCATCGGACTCGTGACATGGCGCCGCACCAGGCGAATTCACTTGCAGATGAACGGGTTCGGCCCCGCCGACGCCATTCGATACTGCCAACCGCCCGAGCACCACCGCGGCCGCGATCAGAAAGGCCACCACCACCGACCACCGCAGGGCGGCATACTCCTGCGCGAACTCCACCACACCCACACCTCCCGACCCAGTTCCTCCCCTCCATGCTCGCACCCCGGAACCGACCCCGCCGCCCTTTCCCACAGCCACGCCCATCTCGACGTCCCAGCCCCACAACCCGTCGCCACCAGCTGGACAAATGATCACGCGGAAACCATGGCGGCACACCGTTGCGTCATACGATGCGGCGAGTGCCGCGAGGATGTGAGCCCTCAGGCCGAGAGCTCACGCAGGACCCGCTTAAGTACTTTTCCGGCGGGGTTGCGCGGCAGCTCGTCGACGAACAACACCTCACGCGGGACCTTGAAGCGGGCCAGATGCGTCCTGACATACTCGCGCACCTCGTCTGCGGTGAGCGAATACCCTTCGCGGACAACGACTACCGCACGCAGGCGCTGACCGTACCGCTCGTCCGGCACCCCGAAGGCGCTGACCTCCGCCACCGCGGGGTGCGCGGCGAGCAGCTCCTCCACCTCACCCGGAAAGACGTTCTCGCCGCCGGAGACGATCATATCGTCATCGCGGCCATCGATGAAAAGCCTTCCGGCACTGTCGAAATGACCGACATCGCCGGTGGACATCAACCCTCCGATGCGCGCCTTGTCACCACCACCGGTATAGCCCTCGAATTGGTAGTTATTGCCGACGAAGATGCGTCCGCTGGTGCCCGGCGGCACTTCCCGGTCGTCGTCGTCGAATATCTTCACGACGGTGCTCGGCACGGGAGAGCCGACGCAGCCGGGCTCGACGGCCAGATCCGCAGGCGTGGCGATGGTCGCGTAGCCCGCTTCGGTGGACCCGTACACGTTATACACCACCGGTCCGAATGCCTCGCTCACCCGGATGCACAGATCGGCGCCGAGCTGTGAACCCGCTACGAAGATGATCCTTAGCCGCAAAAGATCATGTCCGGCAAAGGCTTTCGGGCCCGCATCGACGATTCGCCGCAGCATGACCGGCACCGCGATCATGGCCGTGGCCCCGTGCCGGTCCAGACTGTCCAGCACCGCCTGAGGATCGAAGCGGCGCCGGATCACCAGCGTGGATCCGAAGCCGACCGCGAGGACTGCGTGCGCGAAACCGAGCGCATGGAATAGCGGCGCTGGGCATTCGGTGATTTCGCGGGCACGCAACGGCACCTTGCCGAGAATCGCGCCCAGCGGTGCCAGGGAGGCCGGTTCGCTGCCGCGCGGCGCACCTTTCGGAGTGCCGGTCGTCCCGCTGGTCAGCAGGTTGATGCGGGCGGCAGTGCGCGGCTTGCGCGGTGGTGTGCGCGCCGCGCCCGCGATCAGATTGTCGATGGTGTCGACACCCGGTTTATCGGCCCAGGCGCGGTAGCGGCCCCGGCGCGGGGTGAAATCGCCGAGCACACTTGCGTATTCGTCATCGAAAATCAGCAGATCGGCGCCCTCACGGGTCATTACCTCGCGCAACTGCGGCGCCGCGAAATCGGTATTGAGCAGGATGATTCGAGCACCGCATTTCGCCGCGGCGAAGACCGCGTAGTGGAAGCCACGGTGGTTGCGCACCAGAATGGCCACTCCTTCGCCGTCGCGCAGTCCGCGCGACCGCCAGGCATTCGCCAGCGCGGTGCTACGCTCATCGAGTTCACGGAAGCTGACGCGGCCGAGCTCATCGATGATGGCGGTGCGGTCGCGATAGCGCAGGGCGGCAACGGTTGTCAGCCCGCCGAGCAGTCCTGAGCGCAACACCGCGGCACCCATGCGGGCGAGCCGATCCGGGCGTTCGGGGGTCGCGAGTCCGGCACGCACCGTCAGCGCGGCGTAGTAGGTCTCATCAGCGGCCCGACGCGCCGCGGCCGTGGCCAGCACCCCGACCCGGTTCGCAAACTTCATGGCCCGATCCTGACGCCAATCACCCCTGATCGCGCATCGACCCGAATCCCTTCGGCCGCAGCCGATTCGGATACCGTACAGCCGATTCCACCGAATGCGCCGACAATCGGCACCACTGTGCCGACGCCGGTGCACAGTGATACCGGCAGGCGGCGCGGTTCGATCAGCGCACGATTCGTGCGCGGCGCGTACTTCTCGGATATCGGCATTGTTATCCACCTCGATGAGGGCAAGTGCCCTCACAGTAAGCGTCGCCGGAGGATTCGTCGAGTACCGACCCAGACAGCAGGGCCGATGCAGGCATCGATCCATGATGGACGGATGCCCAGCGATATCGGGGCGTAGCGTCTGCATGGCGCGTAACCTCTGACACCCTACCCCCGGCGAGGGTGAGCGACCTTCAGCGCATGGCCGGTCCGATTCGTGACGCGCACCCTCCGACGCAACGCAACCAGCGCGTATCGCTGCCCCGCAGCGCGCACAGCCATGCGGATCCACGACGCCTGCGGGAGCACTCAGTCCGCGTTGATCGCGGTGATCAGCGTGCGGTTGCCCGCCGTCCGCGTCGTGATGATCTGTGTGAAGGTCTGTGGCTGCTCGCCCGGACGCTGCTGGGTCAGCCGTACCTCCCAGTGCGCCTCCCCCGCATCGCTGCCCCCGCGAGTGATCTGCACGCAATAGCGGGTGCCGATCGGTACCTGGTTGATTCCGCGCTGGATCTGGTCGGCGGTGGGCACATTCGCATCGTTGGTGACTACCCCGCGCGCGGCGAATCCGGAACGCTGCACATAGTAGGCGCGTTCGAATGCGAGGATCGCCGAGGGCCCATCGCTGGTGCCACCGGGATCGGTGCCGGAGATGACATCACCGGTGCGCCGCTGTTCACAGCCCGCAGTGGCGACCGCGGAGGGTTGGTCAGCGGGTGCCGTGGTCGCCGGGGCGCGCCCGCCGGTCCCCTGGGCGAGCGCCGGCGTCGGCGCCGCGGCTGGTCGCTTCTGCTTGCCTGAACCGCCGAACACGAACATCAGCACCGAGACCACCGCCAACACCACACCGAGCACGATCAGCACCGCGACCACTCGGTTGCCACCACCGGTCGGTTGCGGATCGCGGCGACGCGGCGGATGCCGCAGTGCCGGACCGGGATTGCCGCCGGACCGATCGATGATCGTCGGTACGACCGTATTGGCCTGCGCCGGTAGCTCGACCTCGGCCGCGACCGCGCGGGTCCGAGCGCGACTGGGCTCCGTCGCCGGTGGCGCTGGCGCGGGACGCCGTGGTTCGAGCCACTCCTGCCAATCCCCGGCCGGCCGAGGACGGCGCGGCCGCTCGGGTGGATCGAGCGCCTCGGTCAGCGGTGTCCGGTACTGACCGGCCCCACGGCGTGTGCTCGGACGCCGGCGCCGCTTCGGAGTCGGAGCAGCGGGCCGGACCATGGGCAGCCCGGTGTCGAACGGATTGCCCTGGTTCTGGCTCGAAGAACCGGAATCAGAGCTCGTCATCGTCGAACTCGCCGATCACCGCCGGCGGCACGGTCGCCAATACGGTCGGCACGGTAACGCCGAGTTGGCCATCGCGCGGTCGGCGGTCCTCATCCGATTGCGACGACGGCGGCAATGCCAGACCACCGGCGGTGCCGGGCTGATTCGCCGGTTCCGGCCCGGACGGACGCGGCGGCGGCGTATCCGTGCCGGCGGCTGGTGCCTGTGGCGCCGGGGTCGGCGCGGGCGCGGGTTTCGTCACCGCCGAACCGCCCATATTCGGCGGAATCACCGAGTTGGTCCCAGTACTCGGCGCGGGCTTGGACGACGGTGCCGATCCGCCGCCGAAGTCGATGATGTTCGAGGACTTGCTCGCGCTGTCACCACCGGTAGGAGAATTCGTGGTGCTGCCCGGATGGATGAGTTCGGGAATCGCCTTGTCGATGGCCTTATCCGCGGACGCGGCCACGGTATCCATGGCATGTGTGCCGACTTCGGCGATCTTGTCGATCAGGTGGGTGCCGATATTGACCCCGGCGTCGATCGCGGCGGTGCCGACCGAGACACCCGCGTTGATCAGATACTGCTGCAACTGGAGCTGGGCCGCCTGCACCGGATCCAGTGGCGTCGTCGTCACGCCCGCGGTGGTCGTGTCGTTCGTCGTGCCGGGCACGACCGTCGGCTGGGCGGTGCCGATACCCTGCGGCGTGCTGACGGTGAGTGGTCCCATCGCATCCAGCCGCGCGGTGTGGCCGTCCATCTCCGACTGGGCCGTGCTGACCGCGGTGACCGCGTCGCGCAGCGCCTGGGTGGCCCGTGCGATCACCGCGTCGGTATCCGAGGACGCGCTCGCGGTGCTCATGATCTGCTTGGCGTCGCGGCGGAAATCCGCGATGATCTGGTCCACCTTCTGCGCGGCGCGGGCGCTGGTGGCATGGGCAGCGCCGAGCACCGACAGGTACTCGGGTCCGCGGTCGGTGATATCACCGATCTGAGTTTGCGTGGTACGTAGTGCCGGGACGGCATCGTCGGCGGCGCGGGAGGTCCAGGTCGATTCGAGGGCGTGCAGCCCCTCGCGGTGCGGGCCCTCGGTATCGGCCGCCTGCGTAGACGCTGCGGACAACGCGTTGACGACGGACGGGTCCGGCGTCGCGACACCACTGCCGAGTGAGGCACGCAATCGCAGCATCGGTTCGACCAGCGCCGCCACGATCGGCGGATCCATGTCGGGATCGACCGGTGTACTCGCGGGAGTATCGGAGGCGTTGTTCACGGGCCGACGTCGAAGCAGTCGTCTCATGGCAGTGCCTCTCCTTGCCGGGCGAGCGCGCCCGCGGAATCGACATCGATGCCCCGCATGTCGGCGCTGTAGTCGCGCAGCACCTGCCCGTAGGCGGCGACGAGTTGCCCTGCGGTCGAGAGCGCCTGCACGTGTTCGTTCACCTTCTCGGTGAACCGGGCCACGAATCCGGCACCGACCTGACCGAGGTCGGCGACCAGCCGCTCGGGATCGACCGCGCCACTCACGACCGCCGACGCCGAGGCCAGCTGTTGCGACACTGTATTCGCGATCGTGGTGTAGGCGGCCATCGCCGCCGGGTCGAGCTTCAGCGCGTCCACCGTTCCCCCTTGATTACGGAAACCAATCTGTCGCGTCATATTTCGACACTCCGAGGGTACTTGGGACCCCGGCAATGTGCGCGGGGATCCTTTCCTTTCGGTGGAGTCTATGCCGCCGGACTCGTCCCTTATGCGACACCGGTCCAGTTACCCGGACATCGAAGTCGAATGCGGAAATGATCACTTTCAATCGCGCCGGTTCTATGCTTGTCGCGACGAAGTTGGTCCCATCATCATCCTGGCGATCCATGCTCAGGGTGCCCGCACAGGTTGGAGGGGTCACAAGCGTGAAGAACAACAAGCGTTTTCGAAACTGTTCGGTCAGATCCGCAATGCTGGTCGGTGCCGTTTCCGCAGGACTGCTGATGGCGGGCACGGCACAGGCCGAACCGTTGTGGCCCGGTGGGCCGGATATCGGCATACCGGCGATCATTCCACCGGCTCCGGTATCCGCACCATGCGGCGAAGCCGCGCGGATGTGCATGCGGCTGTCGACAAACGAGGCATGGCTCATGGACAACGGCAGGGTCACCTACGGCCCGACCCCGATCTCGCACGGGCGGCCCGGATACGAGACACCACCCGGCGTCTTCAAGGTCGCCTTCAAGCGCGAAGACTTCTGGAGCACCATGCACAACGCGCCGATGAAGTGGGCGGTCTTCTTCAATGGCGATATCGCCACCCATATCGGCCCCATCGAGGAGCAGTCGCACGGGTGCATCCGAATGACTCCCGACGGCGCCGAAGCGACCTACCGCTACCTCAATCCCGGTGACGTCGTCGAAGTCGTCCGCTGACACCGGATTTGCGCACGTCAAGGGCCCGAGCGGATTCCGCCCGGGCCCTTCGACATATCCGCCGCCTCAGCGTTCGCCGACGAGCTGCGGATCCGCGTCTTCCGCCATGACCGCCTCACCGCGAGCGACCATGCCCGCCTCATCGGCGAGTTTCATATGGGGAATGAACAGGGCGAGTACGAAGGCGATTACCACGCCGGGGATCAGGTACCAGAAGCCCGGAACCAAGGCATCGACATACGCGCCGACAATGCCATCGTGCAGGCCATCGGGTAGATGCTTGACCACCGAGGGCACCAACCCACCCGGATCCAGTCCGGCGGCCGCGGCTTCGGGACCGTGGGCGCCGAAGACATCGGTGAGCCCCTCGGTCAAACGGTTGGTGAAGATGGAGCCGAAAATCGCTACGCCCAGTGCGCCGCCCATTTCCCGGAAGTAGTTGTTGGCACTGGTCGCGGTGCCGATTTGGTCGGGGGCCACGGCGTTCTGGACGACCAGCACGATGATCTGCATGATCAGGCCGAGGCCCGCACCCATGACGAACAGCATGGCGGAGACCACCCACATCGGGGTGTCCGCATCCAGGCGGGTCAACCACAGCATGTCCGCGAACATCAAAACCGCGCCGAGGGGTGGATAGACCTTGTAGCGGCCGGTTTTGGTGACCATCGTCATCGAAGCGACCAACGCGATCATCAGGCCGACCATCATCGGAATCAGCAGCAGGCCCGACACCGAAGCCGAAGCGCCCGTTGCCATTTGCAGATAGGTCGGGATGAAGGCCAGGGCGGCGAACATCACCAGGCCGACCAGGAAGCCGATCGCGGAGGTCAGCACGAAGGTGCGGTTGCGGAACAACCACAGCGGCAGCATCGGCTCCTCGGCGCGCGCCTCCACGAGGACGAAGGCCGCGACCACCACGACGAACGCCGCGATCATGGTGACCATAACCGTTGAGCCCCAAGCGTATTGCTTACCGCCCCAGTCGGTGATCAGGATCAGCAGCGTGGTCGCGGCCGACATCAACACCACACCGAGATAGTCGGGCCGGGTCTTGGGCCGGTGGCTCGGGATGCTCAGGTAGCGCAAGGCGATGAACAGTGCGGCGATGCCGATCGGCACATTGACCCAGAAGCACCAGCGCCAGCCCAGGTGATCGGCGAAGAAGCCGCCGAGCAGCGGACCCGCGACCGAGGTGATGCCGAAGACCGCGCCCATCGGGGCCATATATTTGCCGCGATCCTTGGCCGGCACCACATCGGCGATGATCGCCTGCGCCAGAATCATCAGACCACCGCCGCCGACGCCCTGCAGGCCGCGGAAGGTGATGAACTCCCAGAAGCTCGTCGACGCCGCGGCGCCGATGGAGGCCACCGTGAAGATCGTGATGGCGAACAGGAATGGCCAGCGCCGTCCGAACAAATCACCGAACTTGCCGTAGATCGGCATCATGATGGTGGTCGCGAGCAGATATGACGTTGCAGTCCAAGCCATATGGGAGATGCCGCCGAGATCGCCGACAATGGTCGGCATCGCGGTGCCGACGATGGTCTGGTCCAGGCTGGCCAGGAACATCCCCGCGATCAGCGCGCCGAAGATGAGCCAGATCCGCTTCTGGGTCAGGACAATCGGCTCGGGTGGCGATTCAGCCGTGATGGTCATCTGGTGCGTCTGCCTTTCTTGCCGTCATGCTGTTCGAACAACCGCGCGGCCATCGCACAGTGTTCGTGTACTGCCGCCGCCAGCGATACGGCCGGATCCTCGGCCGAGGACATCGCCGCCCGCGTGGTGATGGTTGTCATGAATCCCGCTGCCAGACCGGCGAAGTCGGGCGAGACCGCAGTGCCGAGCCGAGCCGAGAGCAGGTCGGAGATCACGCTGTCCAAGCGGGCGCCGGAGGCGACGAAGGCCGCAAGCACCCGTGGCTCGGTCCTGATGACCTCGGTAACCAGCGCGATGCCCTCGCGCACCGCGCTTTCGGATTCGAAGCCGTGCGCGAACAACCAGGTGAGATCGTCCATCAGCGCACCGCTGGGCCCGCCCGCGATGAACCGTTGGCGCAGCTCCGGTGTGCCGATCTCGCTGATCGGCCCCACTATCGCGGCCATTTTCGTCTCGTAGTAATTGAAAAACGTGCGGGGCGAGACCCCGACCGCTCTCGCGATGTCCTCGACGGTCGTCGCATCCAGCCCGCGCTCGACCGCAAGCCGTCGCGCGGCAAGACAGAGATCGAACTCGGTCTGACGCTTCTTCTGCTCTCGCAACCCGATCGGGCGCGCATCTTTGGACACGTCCGCCAAAGTAGCACAAACTGCAATTTTTCAGAAACTGCAAGTTCAGGCTGTGGTGATGAACGAGCCGCCAGCGCCGAGTTCCCGGACACGCATACTGTCGAGCCGGGTCCGCCGTCACTGGCACGCTGGGCGCCACCATGGCGAATATCGAGGTGCAGGTGGTCTTCTCGGCGTCGCCGTGCGGTACGGACCGGGGTAGCACCCGCCGCCAGCAGGATCAGCCACGCGGACCAGTGCGCGCCGAACCACGGCAACGCAATCAGGTGGTCGCGGCCGGTGCGGCCGGCACCGGTACGGCGTAACGTGGCGCGGTTTCATGAAAAATTTGAGCGAGCCGAAATTCTTTGCAATAGAAGGCGAAACAATGGTTTTCACCGCCGATAATTATGGCTGCGAATGCGTCGTACTCAGCAGTAATAAAGGCGTAAGCTCATTCCATTCGGTGTCGATAACATCGAAATCTTGATGAACAGGTAGAGGCGACGGCGAAAAGATGCCGAGTCGGCCGAACGGTCCACGCGCGAGAATTGTCGACTCGGCAGCGCGACCGAGGAGGCAGCATGACAGTGGTCCAGAACTTCATCGACGGCAAGCTCGTCGACTCGGTCGGTGGCGCGAGGACGACGCTCGTCGACCCTGCCACCGGTGATCAATACGGCACCGCCTCGGCGTCCAACGAACAAGACATCGACAATGCGTACGCAGCCGCGGCCAGGGCGTTCGAGGACTGGAAGCGCACGACGCCCGCGCACCGCCAGAAGGCGCTGTTGGATTTCGCCGACGAGTTGGAGACGGCCGCCGACGCGCTTGTCGCGGCCGAGGGTCGCAACACCGGCAAACCGAACCACGTCACCTCGGCCGCGGAGATCCCACAGATGCTGGACCAGACCCGATTCTTCGCGGGGGCGGCACGGGTACTCGAGGGCAAGTCGGCCTGCGAATATCTGGCGGGCCACACATCCTGGATCCGCCGGGAGCCGATCGGCGTCATCGGGCAGGTGACGCCATGGAATTACCCGATGATGATGGCAATCTGGAAATTCGTTCCCGCGATCGCGGCGGGCAATACCGTGGTGATCAAGCCGAGCGACACCACCCCGGTGACAACGGTGATGCTGGCCGAACTGGCCGCCGAACACCTGCCGCCAGGCGTGCTCAATGTGGTGACCGGTGACCGGGTGACCGGTGCGGCGGTGGTGGCGCATCCGACCCCGCGGATGGTGTCGATCACCGGTTCGGTGGCGGCGGGCCGTGCGGTCGCGGAGTCGGCCGGCGCCCACCCGAAGCGCACGCATCTGGAGTTGGGCGGTAAAGCGCCGGTAATCGTGTTCCCCGACGCCGATATCGCTGCCGCCGCCAAGGGCATCGCGGCCTCGGGTTATTTCAACGCCGGACAGGATTGCACGGCGGCCACCCGGGTGCTCGGTCACGCGTCGGTGGCCGATGATTTGACCGCAGCGCTGGCCGAGCAGGCAGACAGTGCCACAACGACATTCGGTAAAGCCACCGATGACGAAGACGCCTGGGTGCCACCGGTCAACAACGCCGAACAGCTACAGCGGGTGCTCGGCTTCCTCGATGATGTGCCCGATCACGCTTCGGTCGTGGTCGGCGGGCACCGACAGGGCGAGCGCGGATACTACGTCGAGCCGACGGTCATCGGCGGACTGCTCCAGCAAGACCGGCTGAGCCGGCGCGAGATCTTCGGCCCGGTGATCACCGTGCAGTCGTTCACCGACGAAGACGACGCGATCCGGTGGGCCAATGGCGTCGAGTACGGGCTGGCGTCCTCGTTGTGGACCAAGGATGTGTCGAGGGCGCTGCGCGTATCGGCCGCGCTCGACTTCGGCTGCGTGTGGATCAACACCCACACCGCGCTGATCGCCGAGATGCCGCATGGCGGGTTCAAGTCTTCCGGACACGGTAAGGACCTGTCGATGTACGGGCTGGAGGACTACACCCGCGTCAAGCATGTGATGGCCAAGATCGACTAGGGCTCAGCCCAGAGCGCGGGTGAATCCCTCGACGAGTTCGTCCACCTGGTCGTCGGTCATCACGAACGACGGCGAGATCTGCATTGCGCCCTGGCCCGCCGCACGTCCTGAGATGCCGTGCTCCCGTAAGGTTTTCACGAACGGTAGCCCCTCGGAAGGATCGGCGAGCTGGATCGCGGCGACCGCGCCGAGACCGCTGCGGACCTCGGCCACTCGCGGGTGGTCCGCGAGCGAGGCGAGTTTGTCGTGCAGGGTGGATTCCAGGCGCTTCGCCTCGTCGAGTAAGCCCTCGCGTTCGACAATGGCGAGGTTGGCGAGGGCTGCGGCGGCGGCTCCGGCGTGGCCGCCGTAGGTGTAGCCGTGCCGCCACCAAACGCCCCCGCTGAAGAAGGGGGCGGCGATGTGGGGGGCGATGAAGACCGCGCCCATCGGGACGTAGCCGGAGGTCAGGCCCTTGGCAGTGGTCATGAGATCGGGTTGGAGGTCGAAGCGGCTTGCGGCGAACCACGATCCGCCGATGCGGCCGAATCCGGTGACGACCTCGTCGATCACGAAGAGGATGTCGTGGTCGCGGCAGATGCGCCGTACCTCGGCCAGGTAGCCCTCTGGCGGCAGGTACACCCCGCCCGCGCCGATAATGGGTTCGCAGAAGAAGGCGGCGATGCGCTGCGCGCCGATCTCCTCGATGAGCGCCAGCAACGCCTTCGCATCGTCCCATGCGACGGTGCGGGCATCGGACATCAACTCGCCATAGCCCTCCCGGTTGCCCGGGATACCCGCCAAAGCCGTTCCTGCGATATGCATTCCGTGATACGCGCGCTGACGTCCGACGACAATCGTCTTATCCGGATGCCCCAGCTCATGCCAGTAGCGGCGGGCGAGTTTCGCCGCGGTGTCCACCGAGTCCGAGCCGCCGGAGGTGAAGAAGATCTTACTGTCGGGCACCGGGGCGATGCTCGCCAACTTCTCCGCCAATTCCTGGGTGGCGGGTTCGGCGAAATCACCGAAGTTCGAATAGTGCGCGACCGTACGCAGCTGCGCGGCGACCGCATCGGCGATCTCCGCGCGACCGTGCCCGACATTGGTGAACCACAGACCGGCCGTCGCGTCCAGATACCTGGTACCCGCCTGGTCATAGACGTAAGCACCGTCGCCACGCGCCACGACGAAGGCACCATCGCGTTCGACGGCACCCATATCGGCGAACCCGTGCCATAGCGCACCCATATCAACCACCTCTACCTCGACAACTCCATCACGTCGTCCGCACCGCACCAGCCGTTGCCCGATTCGCGACCATCACGATAGGCATGATCCGACGCGCGACGTAACCCACCCACCCCTGTTCGTCCCAGCGGTAGACCGCGCGCCGCCGGATCCCGCTTGTCTCCCCGACGAGCGATCCTTCGAAGCCGACTGCACGACCGCGCACACTGCATATCCGCGATCGCGGCGAAGCGCGGGATGCGGATCCACAGGGGCGCGGCACCGCCTGTCAGCATCGGATCTTCCCACATCAGGACCGCCGCGAGCGGTGGACCGAGCCCGCGCGAGCAGCGCGGTGTCGCCGGTGTGCGCACCGGATGCCCACGCCCGACTCGGATTCGACGCACCGGTTTCGCTACCCTGGTGAACGCAATGACCAGGACAGCCGACGCGAATCTCCGCGAGCTTCGGACCCGCCTGGCCGCCGTAACCCTCCGCGATGAACACCGGTTGCGCCGCAACCTGGACCGGGCCCGCGGCGGCGATCTCACCGACATCACGGCCGAGATCGCGGCGGCCGAGCAGCGCGTCGAGGCCCGCCGTGCGGCAGTACCCGAAATCCGCTATCCGGAACAGCTACCGGTCTCCGCGCGCCGCGAGGAGATCGCCAAGGCGATCATGGAGAACCAGGTCGTCATCGTTGCGGGCGAGACCGGATCCGGCAAGACCACCCAGATTCCCAAGATCTGCCTGGAACTCGGCCGAGGCATTCGCGGCACCATCGGGCACACCCAGCCCCGGCGGCTGGCCGCGCGCACCGTCGCCGAGCGTATCGCGGAGGAATTGGGCACCGAGCTGGGTGATGTCGTCGGCTACACCGTGCGTTTCACCGATCAGGCCTCCGATCGCACGCTCGTCAAGCTGATGACCGACGGCATCCTGCTCGCCGAAATCCAGCGCGACCGGCTGCTGCGCCGCTACGACACGATCATCATCGACGAAGCGCACGAACGCAGCCTCAATATCGACTTCCTGCTCGGTTACCTGAAGCAATTGCTGCCGCGCCGACCAGATCTCAAGGTGATCATCACCTCGGCGACGATCGATCCGGAGTTGTTCGCACGCCACTTCGCGACGCCGACCGATGCTCCGAATACCGACGAATCCGATACTGCCGCACCGATTGTCGAGGTGTCCGGCCGTTCCTATCCGGTCGAAATCCGGTACCGGCCACTATCGCTGGAACTACCCGGCGCCAGCGATGACGACGACGAGGACACCCGGATCGTGGACCGCGACCCGGTCGACGCCATCGGTGACGCGGTACGCGAACTCTTCGCCGACGGCGACGGTGACGTGCTGGTCTTCCTCTCCGGCGAGCGCGAGATCCGCGACACCGCGGACGCGTTGCGCGACTTACAGCTTCCCCGCACCGAGATCCTGCCGCTCTACGCCCGTCTGTCCGCGGCCGAACAGCATCGCGTATTCGCCCCACATCCAGGACGACGAGTTGTGCTGGCCACCAATGTCGCCGAGACCTCGCTGACCGTCCCCGGCATCCGCTACGTCATCGATCCCGGCACCGCGCGCATCTCCCGCTATTCGATGCGCACCAAGGTGCAGCGCCTTCCCATCGAAGAGGTCTCGCAGGCCTCGGCGCGCCAGCGCGCGGGACGCTGTGGCCGCGTGGCCGACGGCATCTGCATCCGCCTGTATTCCGAGCAAGATTTCGAATCCCGGCCCGCGTTCACCGAACCGGAAATCCTGCGGACCAATCTGGCCGCCGTCATCCTGCAGATGACCGCGCTGGGGCTCGGCGATATCGAGAAGTTCCCGTTCGTGGAGGCACCCGACCGCAGGGCCATTCGTGACGGTATCGCGCTGCTGGAGGAATTGGGCGCGCTCGCCCCACGCGCATCCGCGAAATCGGTTCGGCAGCAGGCCGATTCGACGACGAAGGTCGAGGCGAGTACCAGCCGGAGCGCCGCGGAGGAACGGATACCGGCGCAGCCGGTGTCCGATGCGGCGCTGACGCTCACTGCGACCGGGCGCGAAATGGCTCAGCTACCGGTGGATCCGCGAATGGCGCGCATGCTGGTCGAGGCCCATCGCGACGGTGTGCTCGCGGATGTGCTGATCATCGTCGCGGCGCTGTCCATTCAGGATGTACGCGAACGTCCCGCGGACCATCAGCAGGCCGCCGACACCAAGCACTCCCGCTTTGTGGTCGAGGGCTCGGATTTCCTGGCATATCTGCGGTTGTGGGAGTACCTGACCGAGCAGCGGAAGTCACTGTCGTCCAATCAGTTCCGGCGCATGTGCCGTGACGAGTTCCTGCACTATCTGCGGATCCGGGAGTGGCAGGACCTACACGGGCAGTTACGGACGATCACCCGAGGCCTCGGGTGGTCAGCGCACGGCGACGGTTCGGATGGCGCCGAAAGTGGTTCGCGCCGTATGCGATCCGGCGGCGATGGCGGCGACTCGGACAGTGGACAGCGGCGGGACACGGACCGGTCTCGCACGAGAACGAACCGCCGCGGCCGGGCCGACGCTGCCGCTTCGAAACCACAGGCCGCCGAGACACCCGAAAATGATGGCGCCCCATGGAATTCGACGGCCATCCACCAGGCATTGCTGGCAGGTATGCTCTCCCACATCGGTGTCCGTGAGGCCGAGACCCGCGAATTCCTCGGTGCCCGCAATGCCAAATTCATGATCTTCCCCGGATCCTCGCTGGCGAAGAAGCCACCCCGCTGGGTGATGGCGGCCGAACTCGTCGAAACCTCCCGGCTCTGGGGCCGGATGGCGGCACGGGTGGAGCCGGAGTGGGCCGAACGCCTGGCCGGGGATCTGGCCAAACGCACCTACTCCGAACCGCATTGGTCGGCCAAGCGCGGCGCGGCGCGCGCCTACGAGCGGGTCACGTTATACGGTGTGCCGCTGGTGGTGAACCGCGCTGTGGATTACGGCCGGATCGATCCGGAATTTTCGCGCGAACTGTTCATCCGGCATGCCCTCGTCCAGGGTGAGTGGCAGACCCGCCACGAGTTCTTCCACCGCAATCGCGAACTCCTCGACGATGTCGCCGATCTGGAGCACCGCGCCCGCCGCCGCGACATCCTCGTCGATGACGAGGTGCTGTTCGAGTTCTACGACCAGCGCATACCGGCCGATATCGTTTCGGTGCGGCACTTCGACGGCTGGTGGCGCACGGCGAAGCGTAAAAATCCCGCGCTGCTGGATTTCTCGACGGATACGGTAGTCAACGAAGCCGCGGCGGCGCTCGACCCGGCCGACTTCCCGGACGCCTGGCGCCAGGGTGAGTTGAGCTTTCCGCTCACCTACCAATTCGAGCCCGGCAATGACGATGACGGTGTCACCGTGCGGATCCCGGTCGAGCAACTGGCGCATGTGCGCGCCGTCGGCTTCGACTGGCTGGTGCCCGGTATGCGCGACGAGTTGGCGACCGCGCTGATCAAGACACTGCCCAAGGCCCTTCGCCGCACGGTCGTACCGGCACCGGACTTCGCCGCGGCCGCCCTCGCCGCACTCACACCGCGCGCCGAACCGCTGCGTACCGGCTTGGCCAGGGAATTGTCGCGACTCGGTGCGGTCACCATCGCGCCGAGCGATCTCGACCCCGCCGCACTACCGGACCATCTGCGCATGACCTTCGCCGCGATCGATACCCGCGGCCAGGCGCTGGCGCGCGGGAAGAACCTCATGCAGTTGAAAACCCATCTTTCCGAACAGGTTTCGGCCTCGGTCGCCCGCGCTACGGCGGGGGCGGAGCGCGCCCCCGCCACCGTGTGGACCTCGGAATCGCTGGGAACGGTCGAGTCGACGGTGCGCAGCGAGGTGGCCGGACAGACGGTCACCGGCTATCCCGCGCTGGTCCCCGAGGGTGCAGGTGTCGCGGTGCGCGTCCTGAACTCCCCCGCTGAGCAGGCCGCCGCCATGCGAGCGGGCACGCGTGCGCTGGTGCTCGGCGCGATTCCCACCTCGGTCCGCACCGTCACTGCGAGTCTGCCACCACGAGATCGGCTTGCGCTGAGCCAGAATCCGTACGGTTCGCTCGACGCGCTCATCGAGGACTGTCGTGCCGCCGCCGCGGACGAACTGATCGCCGCCGCCGGTGGACCGGTGCGCAGTCCGAATCAGTTCGACGCTCTGGTCGCGAAGATCCGGCCGGACTTCGTATCCGCCGTGGCCCATATCGTGCGGCTGGTGGTGCCGGTGCTGGCCGGAGCGCACCAGGTTTCGTCCGCACTCGCCGATACTTCCGAACCCGATATCGCCGAGGATATCCGCCACCAACTCGACGACCTGATCTTCCCCGGTTTCATCTCGGAATGGGGCAGCACTCGGCTGCGCGATGTCCCCCGCTACCTGGACGCCGCCCGCATCCGGCTGGAGTCGCTACCCGGATCCGCGATCCGCGACCGCCAGGGCATGGTCGAAATCGACCGCGCCCTCGCCGCCTACGACCGCCTCGTCAATGCCCTGTCCGAAACCCGTAGGCACGCCCACGATGTCACCGAAATCTGGTGGATGATCGAGGAATTCCGCGTCAGCCTCTTCGCCCAGAAATTGGGCACGCCCTACCCCGTCTCCGCCAAGCGCATCGAAAAGGCCATCGCCGCCATCGGGCGCTGATGCCCGCCGCGGCGCAGCCACCGATACCCAGGCCGATAGCGACCTGCCGCGGCTGCTGGTTCGGCTGCTCGACATCGGATCGGTCACCAACTGCCCCGAGCAGGCGGTCGGCAGTTTCGGCTGCTCGTGCCCACCGGGCATCTGCCCGTGACCGCGGTGATCAGTCCGCGCCGGTCGCGACCGTCGCTTCCGCGCGATGCTTGCGCAGATCCGCGATTTCGCGTTCGAAATCGTCGGCCGAGGTGAAGGAGCGGTAGACCGAGGCGAACCGCAGGTAGGCGACCTCGTCCAGATCGCGCAGCGGGCCGAGGATGGCCAGGCCGACCTCGTGGCTGGCGACCTCGGGAGACCCCTTCGCGCGCACCGCGTCCTCCACCTGCTGGGCCAGCAGGTTCAGGGCGTCTTCGGCGACCTCGCGGCCCTGGCAGGCGCGGCGCACACCGCGGATGACCTTTTCCCGACTGAACGGTTCGGTAACTCCGCTGCGTTTGACCACGGATAGGATCGCGGTCTCGACGGTGGTGAATCGTCTCCCACACTGCGGGCAGGAACGCCGGCGGCGGATGGCCGCGCCTTCCTCGGCTTCACGCGAGTCGACGACCCGTGAGTCTGGGTGTCGGCAGTAGGGGCAATGCATCCGAGAGATCCTTCGTCGATGCGCGCGCCCGCGTCCGAATCGGCTCCGGTTCGCCAGTCCCGATCCGGCGAGCACGTGTACAGGGGTCTAGACAGATAGGTCCATATCGCGTCCAGAATACCCGGGAGGGGCCACCAACCGTCTCACACGTCCCAACTACCCCGCCGACCGACAGCCTGTTCTAGGTTGCAATCGACAATCTCGCCCCCTTCGTAGCCGATCGACCGGTCCCCCTCCGCCACACCGGCTCTCGACAACCTACTGCGGCACACCGCCTCCCACACCGTCCGGAACCGACTGCCGCTCGACCACGGCGGGCGCCGTCGCGGGGGCTTCACCACCGAAAGTTCCGGCGCGCCAATGCGCCAACCCGATCAAAGCCGTCACCACCAGCGCACTCAACAGTGCGGCCATCGCGAGCACCGCGTAGCCGACCTGCGCCTGCTCGACCCGCGCCATCGGATGCGGTCCTTGCGCCCGACCTAGCGCGCGCGTTCGAACCGGCCCGCGGCCATACGGCGCCACCACACCGCCGGGCCGACCATCGCGCGGGCGCTGATCCGTCGCGGCGCGCGCGGCGTTCAGGGCACGGACGCCACCGCGATGCCGGCGCCGCATGCGCGGAACGGATTCGAAGCCGTGATCGATGTCGGCCTCATCCTCGAGGTCGACACTCGGGGCGCTGATCGCTGTGCTCATCGGACAAACCTCCGTGAAGGGGTGTGGGTGGGTGCTCAGGTATGTCGCGAGACGATGGGGTAGCTGTTCGATCAAGTGTTCGAATAACCTGCGTTCGATTTCTACCACGCCCCGCCGACAAAGTCAGCAGAAAACGCCGACATGCCTCGAACAGATGTTTGATACATCGGCGTGACCGGACTAGATTCGTGTAGACGAAATTCCATGGGTACAGAAGGGCGGTTGCGGTGAGCCACACAGACGACACGGGTGACGAGAGCGGAGTCGGCACCGACCCGTCCGGTACCGGGGCGGATCTCACCGTGCGTCAGCGCAAGGTTCTCGAGGTCATCCGCACCTCGGTGAGCGAGCGCGGCTACCCGCCGAGCATTCGCGAGATCGGCGATGCGGTCGGACTCACCTCCACCTCGTCGGTCGCCCATCAGCTGCGCACCCTCGAGCGCAAGGGCTATCTGCGCCGCGATCCGAATCGCCCACGCGCCGTTGACGTTCGCGGTTTCGACGAGGCGGTACGCGCGGTGACCAGCCTGCCGACCACCGAGGATGTCGAGACCGGCAGGCCGGTCCCGACCTTCGTGCCCGTACTCGGCCGGATCGCCGCCGGTGGCCCGATCCTGGCCGAGCAGGCGGTGGAGGATGTCTTCCCGCTGCCGCGCGAACTGGTCGGCGACGGATCGCTGTTCCTGCTCAAGGTCGTCGGTGAATCGATGGTCGACGCGGCGATCTGCGATGGCGACTGGGTGGTCGTGCGCCAGCAGAATGTCGCGGATAACGGCGATATCGTGGCCGCGATGATCGAGGGCGAGGCGACGGTGAAGACGTTCAAGCGCACCGGTAAGGATGTCTGGCTCATGCCGCACAATCCGCTGTTCGAACCCATTCCGGGCAATGACGCGCAGATCCTCGGGAAGGTCGTCACGGTCATCCGCAAGATCTGACCGCGATTCAGCGCGAGCCGCCCCGGCTCAGCGCGGCAGCATCGGCTTCCAGAAGTCGGCACGGTGATCGGCGGCGTAGGAGTCGATGAGCCGATTTCCGCTGGGGCGGAAGGACATCACGAGCGGTGTGGCGGGGTCGTAGGCCGGGATCGGCTCGAGACCTGCCGGATCCGGGCGCGCATCGATGGTGAATCGGGTCCAGTACCGTCGCATTTCGGTGGCGAGGCGCTGTTGGTCCGGTGACATGACGGCGCCGTAGAGCCAGCCGAGGTCGCGCAGGCTCCACAGCGATGCCAGTTCGCTGGCGTGGAATGCGCCCAGCGGGAAGCTATTCGGTGGGCCGAGCGGCGCCGGGTCGTCGAATGAGTAGGTGTAGGTGGGGGTGCGCGGGCCGAGCGCGTCGTACTCGACGATCAGTTGGGTGAGGACGCGGTCGGTCCAGGCACGCGAGAGTGCGAGCGCGGGCTCGGGATAGGCGGCGGGCGGGTAGGCCTGTTCGACGCGATCGAGCTGCTCAGGTGTCAGGTCGGGCATGGCGGCGGCCAGTGCGTCGCGGTATCCGGCGGCGGTCAGTGGCCTACCGAAGGGCACACCGTAGCTCCGGTACACGAACAGCGACATCTCGTCGTTGTTCGCCCCGATGAGGATGGGCATATCGGCCAAAGTGCCGTCGCGCAGCACCGCTTGTGGCCCGGACGGCAGGAACCGGCCCCCGAATACCGTCGCCGTGAAGGAATCGTTCACCAATGTATCGACCGGCAGCGCACGCAGGCACGCGGCGGTGTCGGGTCCGGTGCACCCGAGACGTGCGGCGTATGCGTCGCTATCGGCCGTCGCCTTCGCGATGGGGACACCGGTGCTGCACGGTCCGCTCTCCATGATCGCGGCCCGGAACAGTCCCCGCGAACTCGGCGCGGCCATCTGCGTGCACACCGACGCCGCACCGGCCGACTCCCCCGCGAGCGTCACGCGATCGGGATCACCGCCGAATGCCGCGATATTGCGCTGCACCCAGCGCAATGCGGCCTGCTGGTCCAGATAGCCGTAATTCCCGGGTCCGGAACCGTCGTCGAGGGCCGACGCGGCAAGGTAGCCGAGCGCGCCGAGCCGGTAGTTGATCGTGACCACGACCAAATCACCATCGCCGTGCGCGATCAGCGGCGCGGCACCGTAGGTATCGCCGGAACCGGTGACGAAACTGCCGCCGTGCATCCAGACAAGTACCGGTAGCCCGGCACCGTCGGCGGGCAGGCTGCGCGGCGTCGAAACATTCAGGTACAGACAGTCTTCCGACTTCGTCAGGTTCGCACCGATCACCCCGTAGATGTCGTTTTCCTGCGGACAGCTCGGCCCGGCCACCGCGGCATCCCGAATACCGGGCCACGGTGCGGCCGGCGCCGGTGGCCGCCACCGCAAGTCGCCGATCGGCGGCGCCGCGTAGGGAATGCCCGCGAACAACCGATGCTCTGCGGCCACGACTCCGCGCAACTGACCGGTCTCGATGGTGACGAGCTCGACGGCGCCAGAATAGGCGGGCGCCTGGCCGGCCACGCCCATCAGTACAACCACGGACGCGAGGACGGCGAACCATCCCCGTGCCGCCCATTGATCAGGTTTGCGCAGCTCGTTCCCGCCGCGAAACCAACCTCCCGTTGTCACCCAACGATGCTTGCGCACTCGCTCACGCTAACCACCGGCAGCGCCGGAGCGGGCGGCAATTCCGAAAGTGCCCCTTGCCACATGTCGGTACATGACTGTACCGTGATTGTGGTACATAGATGTACCACTGGGAGGTATCGCATGGCCACGGTGAAATTGCCCGACGGACCGAAGAGCCCAGCCTTCGTACAGGCCATCGAAGTGATGGTGGGCCGAACCCACGCATGGCGCCGATTGCACGAGCGGTACGGCTCCGCGTTCACCGTATACCTGGCCCGCTTCGGACAGATGGTGGTGCTGTCCGAACCGGCCGAGGTGAAGGCGCTGTTCACCGCGAGTACCGACGTGGCCGATAACGTCGATGTCAATCTCGGACAGTTCCTCGGTCCCGGTTCGCTGTTCGCGCTGACCGGCGCCGAACATCGTAGGCAGCGCACATTGCTCACCCCACCGTTCCACGGTCGTCGCCTCGCGGTGTACGAGACGCTGATCGAGCAGGAGACGGTGCGCGAACTGGCCACCTGGCCGCAAGGCCGGGAGTTCGCGACGATGGAGTCGATGATGCGGATCACCCTGAATGTGATTCTGCGCGCCGTATTCGGCGCCGAGGGTAAGGAATTCGAGGAACTGCGCGAGTTGCTGCCCAAACTGGTATTGGTCGGCTCGGCGCTGGCGGCCCTGCCGGTGCCGCGCAGGTTCTTGGGGCGGTACGGGCCATGGGCCCGCTTCACCGCACACCGGCGCGACTACGACGAGATCGTCGGCAGGCTCATCGATCGAGCCGCCATCGACGAGCACCTCGCCGACCGCGACGATGTGCTGGCGATGATGCTGCGGGCCCGCTACGACGACGGCACCGCGATGACCCGCGGCGAGATCGCCGACGAACTGCTCACCCTGCTCGCCGCTGGTCACGAGACCACGGCTACCACCCTGTCGTGGACCATCGAACGGTTACGCAGGCATCCGGAAGTGTTGCGGCGCTTGGTCGAGGAGGTCGACGAAGGCGGTTCGGCACTGCGCGAGGCCACCCTGCTGGAAGTGCAGCGGGTACGTCCGGTCATCGATATGACGGCCCGCAAGATCCGTGCGGAGTCGCTGCGGTTGGGTCGGTGGACCCTGCCCAAGGGACAGAATGTGCTGATCAGCATTCGGCTCATGCACGACAACGAGGAACTTTTCCCGAATGCCCGCGCCTTCGACCCGGACCGTTTCGTCGGTGTCCGGCCAGGCACCTTCACCTGGATTCCGTTCGGCGGCGGCGCCCGCCGCTGCATCGGTGCTGCCTTCGCAACCATGGAGTCGAATGTCGTATTGCGCACGCTGCTGCGGGATTTCATCCTCGAGCCGACCGACGCACCCGATGAGCGCACCCACTTCCGTGGTGTCGCGCTGGCGCCAGCCAAGAAGGGCCGCGCTGTGGTGTATCGCCGCACGCCCCGGCCCATCACGACCGAGGCCCGAGCCGACCAGGTGACAGTATGAGTGCAGCAACACACTGCGCCACGGGCGGATCGAGGACGGCACTATCCGGTTGGCACGCCGGCCCTCCGTACCCGACCATATTCCGGTGCGTGTGAGGTCATGATCGCTATGGCGGCCGGGCGAACTAACCTGATTCTCGTGACACGTACCGAGCCCACCGCCAGTATCGCCGCCGAGGAGGCGCCGGAATCCGTCTTCCGGCGGCGGCTCCTCGACGCGATGGCCGAGGCCGTACGCGATCGCGGTTATCGCGAAACGACCGTGGCCGATGTGGTCCGTATCGCCCGCACGTCCCGTCGTACCTTCTACGAACATTTCGACAGCAAACAGGACTGCTTCATCGCGCTGCTCACCGAGCGCAACAATGACACGGTCCAGCAGATCTACGATGCCGTCGACTCGGCCGCGCCCTGGCACACCCAGGTCCGACAGGCCATCGAGGCCTGGATCAGCGCATCCCATCAGGATCCGACGATCACCCTGGCCTGGATCCGGGACACCCCGGCGCTCGGCGAGGCCGCTCGCCGACTCCACCACGACGCGGGCGAGGCCTTCATCGAGCTGATCCAAAGCATCACCGCCACACCGAGATTCGAAGCACCCGGGCTGCATCCACCGACCCGGCAGATGGCGACCATCCTCTACGGCGGTTTCCGCGAACTCATCGCCTCCACGGTCGAGGAGGGCAACGACATCCGCGACATCATCGACGTCGCGGTCGAAACGGCCATTGCCCTGGTCGGCCCGCGCTACGAACAGCGGGGCTAGTCCTTCACGGCCGTGAACTGTGCCAACGCGCCGTTGCACACCAACTCGACCTCGCGCAGACCCGCCGCGGCAATCCAGTCCGACAACTCGGCCGCGGTACCGGACGGACCGAATACGCCCATCGTTCGCATGACCCGCATGTGCCAGTCGAACAGCGGCCGGATCCCGCGCACCACGCAACTGCCGACCAGCCGTCCACCCGGGGCGAGCACCCGGGCGAGCGAAGCGACGGCGGCAGCCGGATCCGGCACACAGTGCAGACCGGCGAAAGTCACCACGAGATCGAATTCGCCGGTGGTGAAGGGCAGATCGACCACGTCGGCGCGCATATAGTCGATATCGGACAGTCCGGCGCGCTCGGCCGCGCGACGTGCCGCCGCCAACTGGTCGTCGGAAATGTCGGCCGCCACATATCGGAGCTTGCGACCGGATTCGAGTCGACGCAGCGTCACGCCGCCGCCGACTGGCAGGTCCAGCGGCGCGGCACCCTCCGGTAGCTGATTGACGACATCCATCGCCGCATACATCGGGCGGGTATCGCAACCCCACAGCACCCATCCGGCGGGGCGGGCCACCCGCGGGTGGTCGAGTACGAAGTCGTACACCGGAGCCCCGAGATTCCCCCAGACTCGGCTCTGCCACACTTCACGGACGTCGGGCACTGTCGTCTCCTCTTCGCGGTGCGCGTCCAGGCTAGGCCGAAGGTCATCGGCGCGCCAAGATTTCGCCGATACGGTCCGATCACCGGTGCTTGCTCGACCCGCAGGTGCTGCGGTACCGCGGATGCGGCGGCCCGGGTCACCGTCGGGTCCGTGCTCCGCACCGTGACGATCGGCATCAGGCGTGCGCTGCGGCGGTCCCACACTCCCGAGAACTGTTCTCCGACAATGAGTTCGTCGTGTCTGGTGCTCGACACTGATGTACCTGCCTGCTGGGTCTGCGCGGGAATTGTTGCGCGCTCACGATATTCGAGGAAGATCGCGGCGCAGGCAGCGTCCACCTTCAGGGTGCACTTGTCGTTCAACTGGCCATCCCAGGTGAATTCGACGCGATGGCCGGGCTCCGGGCAAGCGCCCCCGACCGCGACTGTGGCACATCAATAGTATTGGGCGACAGCGCTTCCCGCGCGAACGGCGGACGCTGGCACGCGGCGACGGCGACGGCGACGGCGACCAACGGCGCACGACCGGCGCCACCCTCGATGCACGGAAACCGTATCTCCTTCGACCGATCGATTGCCGCGGCACCGCGCCAGAAAATCCACGCCCCATCCTGGTCACCGCGGCGCCGCAACGCGATACGCATGCACTACGATCAACCAGCTGTGCGTACGGAAATCGAGATGGTCGGGCTGCCCCCGGGTCTGGTGACGCTGTCGGATCGGCGGACCCAGCGGAGTTGGGCAGTCGAGGTAGCGGGGTTTCGGTTGGCGGCGTTTTCGATTACGCAATCGCAGTATGCGCAGGTCATCGGCGAGCTGCCGAGTACGGCGCGCGGTGACCGACTGCCGGTCGAGGGGGTTTCGTGGTTCGATGCGGTCCGGTTCTGCAACGGCCTGTCGCTGCGTGCGGGTTTGCCGCCCGCATATCGCGTGCATGACGACGAAGTCGAGTGGGATGCCGAAAGCGACGGGTACCGGCTGCCTACCGAGGCCGAATGGGAGTATGCCTGCCGGGCGGGCACGTCGGGTCCGCGATACGGCGAGATCGGCGAAATCGCCTGGTATCGCGGCAATTCCGCAGAGCACGTACACGAGGTCGGCGGCAAGCTGCCCAACGCGTGGGGCCTGTACGACATGCTCGGCAATGTCTGGGATTGGTGCTGGGACATCTACGACGCCGAGGTGTACGACTCGTATCGGGTGCTGCGCGGCGGCGGTTGGTCCGATGAGAAGTGGAGTTGCCGGGCCTCGGTGCGACGGCGCAGCCATCCGACCTATCGGATCGACGATGTCGGATTCCGGGTCGCCCGCTCGCTAGCCTGAGCCGGCGCCTTATCGTTTGCCGCCCAGAAACTTCGGCAGCTTGCGCCGGCCGCGCCCGTCGAGCGCGCGCATGAATCCCCGCACCACGCTCAGGCGCGTGCGTGAGGCCGGGTACCACATCAGCTCATGCTTCATCGCCGGTATCCGCGGCACCGTAATCGCCTGCTGGCGACAGTATTTCCGGATTCCGGCGGCACCGCCCCATCGGGCGCCGACCCCGGAATCCTTCCACCCGCCCATCGGCAGCGCGAAGCTGAACAAATTCGCGAAGGCGTCGTTGATATTGACCGCACCGACGTCCAGTCGCCGCGCCACCCGCTCGCCGCGCTTGCGGTCACCGGTCCAGATGGTGGCCGACAGACCGTAGACCGAATCATTGGCCTGGCGTACCGCCTCATCTTCATCGGCGACCTTCAACACCGGAATGGTCGGTCCGAATGTCTCCTCGCTGATGCACGCCATCGAATGGTCCACATCCACCAGCACGGTCGGTTCGAAGAAGGTGCCGACCCCCGTCGCCTTGCCGCCGATGGTGATCCGCGCGCCCGCGGCCACCGCCTGATCGACATGGCGGGCCACGATATCGCGCTGCGCCTCGGTTGCCATCGCGCCGATATCGAAGGCGAATCCGCGTCCGTCGTGCCCCTGCCGCAGCTTGCGCACCTGTTCGGTCAGACTGGTCACGAACTCGTCATAGATCGGCGCCTCGACGTACACCCGCTCGATCGACACACAGACCTGCCCGGAATTGAACAGTCCGCCATAGGCGATGCCCGCCGCCGCCCGCTCGATATCGGCATCGGCGAGCACGATCGCCGGATCCTTGCCGCCGAGTTCGAGACTGTATGGCGTCAGGGTCGCACCGCAGGCGGCCGCGATCGCCTTACCGGTCCTGGTCGATCCGGTGAACTGCACATAATCGACCGCCTCGACGACCGCGCGTCCGGTATCCCCCCGCCCGGTCGACACCGCGAAGACCGGCGGCGCACCGATCTCGGCCCAGCCGCGCGCCAGCTCGACCGCACTCAATGGCGTCACCTCCGATGGCTTGACCAGCACCGCGGCACCGGCCATCAGCGCGGGCAGCGCATCGAAGCACACATTGAGCAGCGGAAAGTTCCACGGCGTGATGATCCCGACGACCGGATACGGCCGAGAGGTCTTGATCAGTCGCTTGGTCCAGCCGAGCGGACTGTGCGGTGCCGGATGCTCGTCGAGCAGGAATTTCGCGGCATTGCGCGCCCAGTATTTGATCAGATCGACCGCGGCGGGCACCTCGATCTCCGCATCGAAGCGGGTCTTGCCCGTTTCGGACTGGATCACATCGGTCAGCTCGTCGGAATTGTCGATCAGCCAGTCCTGCAGCCGAAACAACCACTCGGCGCGCTTATCGGGACCGATCGCCTCCCATTCCGGCTGGAACAGGCGCAATTCGCGCACCGTCGCGGCCACGGCAACACTCGATTCATCGGCTACCCGGCCGGTGATGCTGCCGTCTGCCGGATTGTGTACCTCGATCTCGACCTGCTCTTGCGCCGTACTCATCCGCCTCACCTCCTGTGCTGTGGCCCCCCTCCAGCGTGGCATTTTCGCCGCTGTGGCACCGGGTGTTCCGATTTTCCTGCGATGGAGAAGAAATGATTGATACGTTCCGCCCAGCAAGGTGGAAGTGGCTTCGGCGAGGATGCAGTTCGGTGTTCGATTGGGATCTACTGCGTAATACATCCAGCGTGCATGTGCTGATGCAGATGGCACAGGAACGCGGTATGCCGCCGCAAGCCTGCTTGGCGGGCACGAAACTGATGCCCGAGACGGTCGACGATCCCGATGCCGAGGTAACGGCACGTCAAGAGGTGCGCGTCGTGCGGAATCTGCTCGCGCGATTCGGCGCCGAACCCGGATTGGGTGTCGAGGCCGGGAGCCGCTATCACCTATCGCTGTACGGGCCGTGGGGACTGGCGTTGCTCAGTAGTCGCACGGTGCGCGAGGTGATCGAGGTTTCGCTGCGCTATGTCGATTCGACCTTCGTCTTCGGCCGATTGACTCTCGAGGAGGGACCGGCCGAGTCGCGGCTCGTCTTCGACGATTCGGAGATACCCGAGGACGTGCGAGCCTTCCTGACCGAACGGGTCATGACCGGAATCCAGGCCATCGGCCGGGAGCGGTTCTCCGCTGGCGTACCCGCCACCCGGGTCAGCTTCCGCCATCCCGCTCCGGCGGATACGACGCGCTATCGCGACGTCTTCGGTATCGAGCCGGAATTCGACGCGGCGGTCAACGAATCGGCCTTCGACAGTGTGTATCTCGATGTCGCTTTGCCGCAGGTCAACGAATGGGCGCGCGGGACCTGCGAACAGCTGTGCCGCGATCTGCTCACCGCCCGCCGCGCCCGCACCGGTGTCGCCAGCGCGGTGCGTGATCTTCTGGTCCGCGATCCCGGCGAGATTCCGGACCAGATCGCCGTCGCCGCAGCGCTTTTCATGAGCCCGCGCACACTGTCGCGGCGCCTGCGCGAGGAGGGCACCTCGTTCCGCACGCTGCTCGACGAGGTTCGGGAGATGATGTCGGAGGAGCTGTTGAACCACACCGATATGACCACCGAGCAGGTGGCCGCGCGGCTCGGCTACGCGGAGGCGGCATCGTTCATCCGCGCGTTCCGGCGCTGGAAAGACTGTCCGCCGCAGCAGTTCCGGGCGCGGACCCATCTGGTCGGAGCCGGTTAGCCCTCAGTGGTTTCGTCCAGGTGTTCGGTTGGCTGTACGAGTCTGTCCGACATGGCGGTGGTGATGAACTTCGGGATCGCGGGGGCGAATATTTTGAGGTAGGAGTCCATCCATTCGTGGCGGCTGCTGAGGAATGGGAAGTCGGTGGCGGCCATATGCCGAACGGCGAGCATGGGCAGTGGCGCGTCGAGTGCGGGGAAGGCCGGATTGCGCAGCCCTGGGACGGTGCACCCCGGATAGAACTGCCCCAGCATCAGACCTTTGTCGACGAACCGAGACTTCTGTTCACGTTGAATGGCGTCGATGTCGGCGTATTCGGTGAGGTCCGGGAAGACCGCGAGGACAGCCTTGAACTTGGCCTCGGGTTCGTCCTGGGGTGGCAGGGCGGGGAACAGGTCATAGAGATCGTCGACGATCGCGGTCAGGTACTCGATATCGATGGCACGACCTTCGATGAACGCGGCCCACAAGAAGTGATTCGAGATGGCCTGGCTGGTGTAAGGACACACCGGGCCGGATCGACCGAGGTCGGGGTGCGGCCGACACAAATATTCGCGAGTCCACCTCTGCAATTCGGCGGCACTGGGATGCATGCCGTTTCGCGATGTCGCCGGATCGGCAGCGAACAGGTTGAGTGGCGCGACGCCGGAACGTGTCCCGACGATTCGGTCCGTGTTCATGATCGGCTTGTCCTTGCAGGGGTGGGGGGCTCCGGTGAGGTGGCACCGGACGTGCGGAGGTGCTCGGTGAGGACGGATCCGATCACGCGCAGCGACTCGGGTTCGATCATCCGTTCGTGCCGGATCGGAATGCGATGGTCGGTGATCCGGCCGGTGATGAGGTCGTTCCAGGCGAGGACCGGGGCGGGGACGTCCTCCGGGGGAGCGGCGGCGCTGAAATAGATCAGATCACCGGCGAAGGGGGTCGGCCGGTGGTTCCAGGTCAGGTCGACGAGCCGGGTGTAGTCGTCGTGCAGGGTCACCAGATGTTCGGCGGTCACCGCGGTGAACAGTCCGCCTTGCTGTCGCAGCAGCTCAGCCGCGGCCGCGGCGGTGAGATCGGTCGGCCCAGGTGGCAGCTCGAGGCCGGCGAACTCGGTGAGCAGCTCGGTGATGGTGGGAGCGGGCACGCGGACGGAACTCGCGGTGACGACACGGGTGTCCATCATGGCAAGGGTCGCGATGGACTCGCCGAGGTCGCGGAGTTGGATGGCGATCGAATGTGCGATGGTGCCGCCGAGCGAGTAGCCGAGCAGATGGTACGGGCCGTGCGGTTGGACGGCCCGGATCTCTCGGACGTAGCGCGCGGCCAGCTGGTCGAGCGTGTCGAACTTCGCGGTGGCATCGCTGAATACCGGGGATTGCAGACCGTATACCGGGCGGTCGGGATCGAGGTGCTGCACGAGTCCGCTGAAACCCCAAGCTAATCCGATGGCAGGGTGGACGCAGAACAGCGGCGGCTCGCTTCCGGCGGCGCGCAAGGGCAGCAGAACAGACAGCGCCTCGCCGGGATCCTGCGCGTCGAACCCCTCGGCCCCGCTGTCGATGTGGTGAGCCAGCGACTCGGGTGTCGGATCGGTGAAGATCCACTGAACCGGCACATCGACACCGGTGGATTCCGTCAGTCGCGCCACCAGTTGGGTGGCTGCCAGCGAGTTGCCGCCGAGGGTGAAGAATCCGTCGTCGAGGCCGACTCGCTCGATACCGAGTGTCCGGGCGAAGGCGTCACAGACAGTGGCCTCGAGTGCCGTGGACGGCGGCCGGAACCGGGCGGGTTGCCAGCTCGGTGCGGGTAGCGCTTTGTAATCGACTTTGCCGGTTGAGGTGAGGGGTATCCGCTCGACGGTGAGGATGGCGGTGGGGATCATGTGCGTGGATAGTCGCGTTGCCAGGTGGGCGGTCAGTGCGGCGGTGCCGGTTGTGGTGCCAGGAGTGGGCACGACATAGCCGACGAGTTGGTTACTGCCGTCGGGTCGGGCACGGACAGTGACGGCGGCCTGGTCGATATCGGGGTGGCCGCGGAGTGCGGCTTCGATATCGCCGGGTTCGATGCGGTGGCCGTTGATCTTGAGCTGCAGGTCACTGCGACCGGCGAATCGCAGTGTTCGATCGGTGGTCCAGCTGACCAGGTCGCCGGTCCGATACATGCGTGAGCCGGCCGGTCCGTAGGGATCGGGGATGAATCGGGCCGCGGTGGTCGCGGACTGCCGGTGGTAGCCGCGAGCCAAGCCCGGTCCGGACACGTACAACTCGCCGACCACTCCGGCCGGGACGGGGCGCAACCTGCGGTCGAGCACGACGGCGGTGAATCCGAGCGTCGGCCCGCCGATTGTCATCGGGCCACCCGTGGTCGTGATCAAGGGAGCATGGCCGCAGCTGACGACAGTGGTTTCGGTAGCCCCGTAGCTGTTGAGCACGGTGCGGCCCGGTGTCCACTGCGCTGCCAGATCGGGTGGGCAGGTCTCGCCGCCGAGGATCAGGGTGTCGAGGGTGTCGATATCGTCCAGGTGCAGTGATGCGAGCACCGTGGGAGTGATGGCGGCATGGGTCACGTGTTCGGCATTGATCAACTCGGCCAGTTCGGTGCCGGCCGCCACCGATGCGGGGGCGAGGACCAGGGTGGCGCCGACGGCGGTCGCGCTGAGCAATTCGAGGATCGAGGCGTCGAAGGTCGGCGAGGAAGCGGCCAGCATCCGAGAAGCCCGGGTGAGGCCGTACCGCTCCCGGGTTTCGGCGGCGAGGTTCGCAATTCCGGTATGGGTGACCACGACGCCCTTGGGTGTCCCGGTGGAGCCCGAGGTGTAGATCAGGTAGGCCGCGTGCGCCGGCCGCAGCGGGGCTACGCGCTCAGCGTCATCGATCGCCGCAGGGTCCGCCGCCGCCGCTGTCGTGGCGAAGGCAGGATCGTCGAGGACGAGCCATTCGAGCGCATCCGATAACTGATCTCGGTGGGTATCGCGGGTCAGCCCGATGGCCGCACCGGAATCGGTGAGAATGCGCGTCACCCGGTCGCGCGGATGGGCGGGGTCGATCTGAACGAACGCACCGCCGGTCTTGGCGACCGCCCACAAGGCGATGATGGCCTCGACGGAGCGCGGGAGCGCCACAGCGACTATCGCTTCCGGCCCTATCCCCCTGTCGATCAACACCCGCGCCCACCGGTTGGAGGTTTCCTCGAGTTCGCGGTACGACAGCCTTACGCCGTCGCAGGCCAGCGCTTCCGTGTCGGCGGAGGTCGCGACCGCGTCCGACAACACCTGAGGTAACACCGAAGCCACCGTGCCGGGCCGACCGCGGACGGGAACCAAGGTGGCCTGCTCGACCGGCGACAGCAACCGCAGTTCGGTGAGCGGGAGGTCGATATGCGCGGCGACGGTGCCGAGCACCCGCAGCATTCGGTCGGCGAGGGCGTCGATCTGCTGTCGAGTGAACAGTTCAGGCAGGTATTCGAAGCTCAGGTGCAGCTGGGTGTCCTGGTGCACGACCAGGCCGAGCGGATAGTGCGCGGCGTCTCGTCCCACGACGTCGAGGACGTGCATGCCGGCGATGTCGGTGTCTTCGGAGAGCCCGGCCCGATCGACCGGGTAGGACTCGAAGACGGTGACGGTGTCGAACATCGCGCCGGGACCGGCCACCTGCTGGATCCGGGCGAGTCCGAGGTGGTGATGGTCGAGCAGTGTGGTTTGTTCGGCTTGGATGCGCCGCAGTAGGCCGGCGAGGCTTTCGCGGTAGTCGAGCCGGACCCGTACGGGCACGGTGTTGACGAACAGTCCGATCATCGACTCGATGCCGGAAAGCTGCGGCGGACGCCCGGAAACGGTGGCACCGAAGACGACATCTTCGCGCGCGGTCGCGTTGGCGAGGACGAGCGCCCAGGCGACTTGAACGACGGTGTTGAGGGTGGTTTCGTGTTGTTGGGCCGCGGCGATCAGCGCCGCGGTGCGGTGCTGATCGAGCCGCACCTGCACTTCACGGGCGGCGGCGATGGAGCGGCGTCCGCGATCCGGGGGGGCCAGCAGCGTCGGCTCGGTGCTTCCCGCGAGGGCCTGTGCCCACGCGGCTTCCGCACCGGCCCGGTCCTGACTGTCGAGCCACATCAGGTAGTCGCGGTAGGGACGCACCGAGGGCAATACCGCGGCGTCGCTGTCACTGGCATAGAGAATCAGCAGTTCCCGGAGCAGCAGTGGTGTGGACCAGCCGTCTATCAGGATGTGGTGCATGCTCAACACCAGCCGGTACCGCTGGGGCGCGATGCTGATCAGTGTCAGCCGCAGCAGTGGCGCCGCGGTCACGTCGAAATGGCGGTCGCTTGCCATGACCTGATCGAGTGCGGACGCGGCGTCGGCGCACTCGGTCAGGTCGATCTCGGCGAACGGGACGTCGACATATCGGTACACCACCTGGACCGGCTCATGCGCGCCGTTGCGCACGAACGCGGTCCGTAGGTTCGGGTGGCGTCCGAGGAGAGTCTGCGCGGCGCTGCGCAGCCGGTCCGCGTCGACGTGGCCACCGAGTTCCACACAGAGTTGCACGATGTAGGCGTCGGATGCGCCCTCGGCGAGCTGGGTGTGGAAGAGCAATCCGGCCTGCAGCGGTGTGAGCGGCCAGATGTCGTCCAATGCGTGGTGTCGCCTCTCCAGCCGGTCGATCGCGGCCTGGTCGAGATCGACGAGGCCGATATCGGAGGGCGTCAGCCCGCCGGCGCCGGGCCGGGACGCGTGGTCGGCGAGTGCCGTCACGGCGTCGCACCACAGTTCGGCGAGGTCGGTGACTTCGGCGCAGGTGAGCACGCCGGTCAGGTAGTCCCACGCCGCAGTCAGGGCGGGGCCGTCCGAGGTATCGGTGATGACCGCGTT
Organism: Nocardia citri; assembly: GCF_054065835.1. Taxonomy (NCBI): domain Bacteria; kingdom Bacillati; phylum Actinomycetota; class Actinomycetes; order Mycobacteriales; family Nocardiaceae; genus Nocardia; species Nocardia citri. Next base: position 45,105 of record NZ_JBSUQM010000014.1, on the reverse strand, counting down.
GATGCCGAGCACAGCTGCCGCGGACGCGTCGGGATTCTGGCTGCCGCCGCCGGAATCGTCACCGGCGGGCAGCCATCCGCTGTCGCGCAACTGCGTGGGAATGGTGTCGAAACGACCGAGATAGTTGAAGCTCACCTGCGGGGACGGCAGTGCCCGCAGGATGGGGGCGGTATCGGCGTTGAGGTAACGGGCCAGGCCGTAGCCGATGCCGTGGTCGGGGACTGCGCGGAGCTGTTCCTTGACCGATTTGATGACCGCCGCCGCGGCAGTGCCCGCGGCGAACGCTTCGTCGATGTCGATACCGGACAGGTCGAGCCGCACCGGGTAGGTGGTAGTGAACCAACCGACCGTCCGAGTGAGGTCGGCGCCGGGGAGCGCCGTGTCGTGGCGGCCATGGCTTTCGAGGGTGAGCAGCGTCTCGGTCACGTTGTCGCCGTGCCGGTGTCGCCATCGTGTCAGCGCCAATGCGAGCCCGGCGATCAGGGCCTCGTCCACGTTGCCGCGGAATGCCTGGGGCACGGTGGTGAGCACGGCGCGGGTCACCGCGGTCGGCAGTGTGACCTCGACGGTGGCGACGGTCGCCTGCACATCCACATCCGGGTCGAGCGCGCGGGCACCGATCGTCGGATCAGCGGTATCGAGGGTGGATCGCCACCAGTCGAGTTCATCGAGGCGCTCGGCGGCGGTACTCAGGCCGTACGCCCAACGCCGCATCGAGGTGCCGACAGGCGCGAGCTGCGGCTGCTGCCCGGCACCGATCTGGGCCCATGCGGTGGCGAGGTCGGGAATCAGGATCCGCCACGACACCCCATCGACCACCAGGTGGTGGGCGACGACGAGCAGGCGTCCTGGCCGGTCGGCCCAGTCGAACCAGACCAGCTGCAGCATGATTCCTGCGCCGGGGTCGAGGCGTTCGGCAGCCGCGTTCGCCTCGGCGTCGGCGATCGCGGCGAAGGAGGCGCTGTCCGGCGGTGATGCCACCGGCACGCGCCGGATCAGCCCGGCGGTGGTCATCGCTGCCGGTGGGACCTGCAATACCCACCCGGACGAATGCGTGGGTTCGGGATGCACCCGGGCCCGCAGCATGTCGTGGTGATCGAGCACCGCTTGCACGGTGGCCTCGATTCCGGTCATGTCGATGCCGCTCGGCAGCGTGAGCGTCACCCATTGGCAGAAGCGGTCGTACCCGCCGCGCTCGAACATCCAGCACATGATCGGCGTCAGCGGTACCGGTCCCACGCCTGCGCCTGGGAGCTCCGCCGGAAGGGGGACGGCCGCGCCGTCGCGGACCGCGACCTGAGCCAGTCCGGCGACCGTCTTGCGCTCGAACACCTCCCGCGTGGAGAACACCACATCGGCTGCCCGGGCTCGGGTGACCAACTGGATCGACATGATGCTGTCGCCGCCCAGGGCGAAGAACGAATCATCGAGACCGACGCGGTCGATGCCCAATAACTCGGCGAACAGTCCGGCCAGCGTCTTCTCCACGTCGGTGACCGGCGCCCGGAATTCGGCTCGCCCTGCGGTGAAGTCCGGCTCGGGCAATGCGGCCCGGTCGAGCTTGCCGGTCGCTGTCACCGGCACGGTGTCGAGCACCATCACCGTCGCGGGCACCATATGCGCGGCCAGCCGCTGTCCGGCGAATGCGAGGACCGCCGCCGGGTCGAGGTCGACGCCGGGCTCGGGCACCACGTACCCGATCAACCGGTCGCCGGTGGCTTCGCCCCGATGAATGGATGCGACTGCGCGTGCCACCCCGGCGTAGGCCGATAAGGCCGATTCGACCTCACCGAGTTCGATGCGGAAGCCGCGGAGCTTGACCTGGAAGTCGGCCCGGCCCACATAGTCGAGCGCCAGATTCCCGTCCGGTAGCCGCAGCCACCGCACCAGGTCACCGGTGCGATACATGCGCTGTCCCGGCTCCGCGAACGGATCGGCGACGAACCGTGCCGCGGTCAGCGCCATGCGGTTGCGGTAGCCGCGAGCCAGCGCAGGACCCGTGAGATACAGCTCGCCGACGACTCCGACGGGCACCGGCCGCAGCCAGGCGTCGAGCACGACCTGCCCGACCCCGCGGATCGGTTCACCGACCGTCACCGGCTCACCTGCCACCAGCGGCGCACTGGCGTCGGTCTGAATCGTGGCCTCTGCCGGACCGTAGGTATTGAACAATCTCCGGCCGGGCGCCCACCGCGACACCAGTTCGGGTGAGGGCGCTTCGCCACCGACCACCACGGTCTCGAGGTATTCCAGCCCGGCCGGGTCGACCGTCGCCAAGGCCGTCGGTGTCATCGCGGCATGGGTTACCTGCTCGATCGACAGGATCCGCGCCAGCTCGTTTCCGCCATAGACGGTCGGCGGCGCGATAATCAGCCGCCCACCCGAGGTGAACGCCCAGAGCAGTTCCAGAACCGACGCGTCGAAACTCGGCGATGCGACATGCAGCACCCGCGCACCGGGCTCGATATCGAACCGCGAACATTGGTCGGCCACCAGATCCGCCAGCCCGCGGTGCGACACCACCACGCCTTTGGGCACGCCGGTCGAACCAGAGGTGTAGATCATGTATGCCGCATCATCGAGCCGGATCGGACCGGTTCGCTCCGCATCGGTCACCGCCGCCGCCGATGCCGCCGACGCCTCGGCTTCGACCGCCGCTTCGTCGAGGGCCAACCAAGGCACCGAACCGGGCAGTCCATATCGCCACTGTGACGAGGTGATTCCCACCACAACGCCTGAATCGGTGAGCATGTGCTCGATCCGGCTGGTCGGATACTGCGGGTCTACGGGCACGAATGCCGCCCCGGACTTCGCCACCGCCCACACCGCGAGCACCGACTCGACCGATCGCGCAAGTCCCACCGCGACCGTGGTCTCCGGCCCGGCACCCCGATCGATCAACAACCGTGCCAACCGATTCGATTGCCTATCGAGCTCGCGGTAGGTCCACTGCCGATCCTCGTACACCACCGCGACCGCCCCCGGATCCCGCCGCACGGTTTCCGCCAACAGCTCTGGTAGCACTCGCCCCAGCACCGCCGGGGAGCCTGAAACCGGTGTCAACTCACGGTATTCCGCGGCGGAGAGCAGGTTCAGCTGGGCCAGCGGCAGCTCCGGGTCGGTCGCCACGATGCCGAGCACGCGCGCGACCCGCTGCACAGTCGCGTTCATCGTGTCGTGGTCGAACAGTTCGGGCAGGAACTTGATCTTCAGGTGCAGTCGGGTGTCGATCCGCGCGACCAGTCCCAGCGGATAGTGCGCACCGTCCATGCCCGAGACGTCGACTACCCGCATGCCCGCGATATCGGTGTCGGCCGTCAGCCCGAAACGGTCGATCGGGAACGACTCGAACACCGTCATCGTGTCGAATATCGCCCCCGGCCCGGCCACCCGCTCGATTTCGGTGAGGCCGACGAACTGGTGGTCGAGCAGGGCGGTCTGTTCGGTCTGGATTCGGTCGAGCAACTGTCCCACGGTCTCGTGGGGGTCGAGCCGGACGTGTACCGGCACAGTGTTGATGAACAGTCCGACCATCGATTCGATGCCCGTGATCCGCGGGGACCGTCCGGAGACCACGGCACCGAAGGTGACATTGTCCCGAGAAGTCAACGTGCCCAAAACAATTGCCCAGGTCAGCTGGATCACGGTGTTGAGGGTGACGCCACGGGCTCTGGCGAGGTTCGTCAGCGCTGTGGTCTGCTCCTCGGTCAGCTCGCCGAGCACATCGCGGGATTCGGTGTAGCGGCGGCTGGGATCGGCCTGCGCCACCAGGGTCGGCTCGTCGGCGCCTTCGAACGCGCGGGCCCAGGCGTCGAGCCCCGCGGCCGGGTCCTGCGCGGCGATCCAGGCCAGGAAGTCCCGGTAGGGACGGACTTCGGGCAGCATTGTGGCATCGCCGTCGGTGGCGTAGAGCACCAGCAACTCCTTGAGGAGCAGCGGCGTCGACCAGCCGTCGAGCAGCAGGTGATGATTGGTCAGCACCAATCGGTAGTGCTGCGGCCGGGTGGTGACCAGCATCCAGCGCAGCAGCGGGGCACGAGCCGGATCGAACCTGGTTTCGCGGTCCGCCGCCAGCAGCAGCTCCCACTCGCGTTCGAGGGCACTGTCGTCGAGTTCGGACAGGTCCAGTTCCGACCAGACGGTTTCGACATGTTGCAGGACCACCTGCACCGGCCCGACCTCGGCGTCGAAGGCGGTGCGCAGATTCGGATGTCGGTCCAGCAGCAGTTGTGCGGCTCGGCGCAACCGCTCCGGATCGACTTGTCCGCGTAGCTCGAGGACCAGCTGGGTCAGGTAGGCGTCGACCGACTCCACCGACACCAACGCGTGGAACAGCAATCCCTCCTGCAACGGCGTCAGCGGCCAGATGTCGCTCAGCGTCGGGTACCGGTGTTCGAGTCGCTCGATTTCGCCCTGCCTGAGCCGGACCAGATCCAGGTCCGATGGCGTCCGTCCCCCACTTCCGGTATGGCGGGCATGGGTCGCCAACGCGGTCAACACCTGGCACCACGAGTCCGCCACCGCGGACACTTCGTCGGCGGTGAGTACCTCGGCCGGATACGACCAGACGGCTCGCAACCGCGGCCCGTCCCCGTCGTCGCGGGTGCAGGCTTCGATGTCGAGCACCGCCGATACTGGTATATCCGGAGTCTGCGCAGCGGCGAACTCGCCGCCGTCCACCGGCAGCCATCCGACCGCCGATGCCCCTTCGGAAAGCTTCGTGGAGACATGGCCGACATAGTCGAATGCGATCTGCGGTGTCGGCAGCGCGCCGAGTGTGGGGGCGGTGTCCTCGTTGAGGAATCGCAGCAAGCCGTAGCCGATCCCATGGTCCGGGATGGCGAGAAGCTGTTCCTTGACGGACTTGACCGCGGCGCCCATGGCCGGCCCGCCCGCGCACGCAGTGTCGATATCGATGTCCGACAGATCCAAACGGACGGGATAACTCGTGGCGAACCTGCCGAGCGTGCGGGTCAGGTCCGCGCCCGGGACGACGCCTTCCTCCCGGCCGTGTCCCTCGAGGCCGATCACCATATCTGTCAGCCCATCGGCTTGCGGCTTCCGTGCGCGCCGCCACTTCGTCACGGCCAGCGCCAGCGCGGTCAGCAGCCCGTCGCCCACCTCGCCGTGGAATGTCGCGGGCACCTCGGTCACCAGCGCCGCGGTCACCTCCGGGGACAGCTCGATCTCGACCGTCCGCACGGTGGCAGCTACGTCGATGGCCGGGTCGAGGGGCCGTGACCCGAGCATCGGATCGGGCCCGTCGGCCGTGGCTCGCCACAGTTCGAGTTCAGCTGCCCGCTCCGGGCGCTGGGCCGCCTCGACCAGTCCATGGGCCCACCTGCGCATCGATGTCCCGATCGGGGCCAGATCGGGTGGCTCGCCGGATTCGATCCGCGCCCACGCCACCGCGAGGTCGGCCACCAGCACTCGCCAGGAAGCCGCATCGATCACCGAATGATGCACCACAATCAGGATCCGGCCCGGTTCCGCGGTGTTCTGCGGATCGAACCACACCACCTGCAGCACGATCCCGGCGTCGGGATCGAGCCGGTCCGCGGCGGACGTCGACTCCGCCGCCGCCACAGTCCGGAACTCGGTGCTCGGTGTCATTGCTCGCATCGGTACCCGGTGGATGACGTCATCGGCGCGAATCGCGCCGACCGGCAGCACATTCCACGCCCGGCGCCCATCATCGTCGCAGAGCTGTGCGCGCAGCATGTCGTGCCGATCGAGGACCGCCTGCACGGTGTCTACCAGCCGCTGCCGGTCGATTTCCATCGGCAGATTCAGCATCATGGCCTGCCGGAGGCGGCCGAACCGCGGCCCGGACCGTTCGAGCAGCCGTCGCACGATCGGCGTCAGCGGTACCGGTCCCACACCTGCGCCGGGCAGTTCCGTCGCGCGGGTCGTGGCGCCGTCGCGGTCCGCGACCTGGGCCAGTCCGGCGACCGTCTTCTGCTCGAACACATCGCGTGCGGAGAACTCCACGCCGGCTGCCCTGGCTCGGGTAACCAACTGGATCGACATGATGCTGTCGCCGCCGAGTGCGAAGAACGAATCATCGAGACCGATAGTGTCCAGACCCAATACGTCGATGAATGCCTCGGCGATCGCACGTTCGATTGGTGTCCGCGGCGCCCGGAAAGGCTTGTGGTCGGTGAAAACCGGCCTAGGCAACGCCTTTCGGTCCAACTTCCCCACCGGCGTCAGCGGCACACGGTCCAAGACCATGATCGACGACGGCACCATATACGACGGCAACCGATCAGTCAGATACTCGACCAACGCCACCGTATCCACAGTGCACCCCGACGCACCAACCACATACGAAACCAGCATCTGCGCCCCAGCGTCATTACGGTGACCCACCGTCACCGCATAAGCCACCGACGCATGAGCCACCAACGCGGCATCGACCTCACCCAGCTCGATACGCAGACCACGAATCTTCACCTGGAAATCGGACCGACCCAAATGCTGAATCGTCCCCTCACCCGTCCAACGGACCACATCACCAGTGCGATACATCCGCCGACCAGACATCCACGGACAAGCCACAAACCGCTCAGCCGTCACACCCACCCGCCCGTGATACCCACGCGCCAGCAGATCACCCGCAACATACAACTCACCAGCCACACCAACCGGAACCGGCTGCAACCGATCATCCAACACCCACACCGAAACCCCCCGAATCGGACGACCGATCGTCACCCGCTCACCCACCACCAACGGGGTCCGCGTCGCGGTGATGGTGGTTTCGGTTGGACCGTAATCGTTGAACAGCTTCCGGTCGCCGCCCCAGCGTTCGACCAACTCAGTGCCGTAGTTCTCGCCGCCGACGATCAGATGTTCCAAATCCGGTAGCGGCCAGCGGGTGCGGTCGATGCTGGACAATGCCGACGGTGAGATGAGGAGATGGCTGACGCGCTCGCGGTCCAGCAATCCGGCGAGTTCGTCACCGCCGTAGGCGTCGACCGGTGCGATGACCATGGTCGCACCAGCGGGCAGCGGTAGCAGCATCTCCAGCACTGATACATCGAAGCTGGGTGAAGCCAGATGCAATGTGCGGGAATCGCGTTCGATACCGATGACCTCCTGGTTCGCGGTGGCACAGTTGCCGAGTCCGCGGTGGGTGACCGCGACACCCTTGGGTAGCCCGGTCGAGCCCGAGGTGTAGATGACGTAGGCGATATCGTCGACCCGCAACGGACGAACCCGGTCGCTGTCGGTGATCGGACTGGTGTCGGTCTCATCGAGGTTGTCGAGTATCAACCACTCGGTGTCGTCGGGTAATCGCACGGGTACAGGCGCCGTTGTAATGCCGAGGGTCGCATTCGAATCGGTCACCATATGGGTGATCCGCTCACCCGGATACGTCGGGTCGACCGGCAGGAAAGCCGCCCCCGATTTCGCCACCGCCCACACCGCGACCACCGAATCCACCGAACGCGGAATACCGATCGCGACAACATCCTCCGGCCCGACACCACGCCGGATCAACCGCCACGCCAACCGATTCGACCACTCATCCAACACCCGATAACTCAACCGGCGCCCACCACACACCACCGCGACAGCATCGGCATCCACCGCCACCGCCGAAGTCAGCAAATCCGGCAACGTGATCGGCGGCACCGCAGGCGCACCGCACCGAGTCAGCAGATCAGCCCGCTCAGCGCGGTCGAGCACATCGATCACCCCGACAGGAACCGTCGCATCCGCGGTAACCGACTCCATCACCCGAATCCACCGACACACAACAGCATCGATCGTCACCGCATCGAACAAATCCGTGGCATAAGTAACCGCAACCCTCACAGCGCCACTGTCACGATCGGCCGACAAAATAAACTGCAGGTCGAAGCGAGAAACCTCAATAGGCAAATCAACCACAGACAACTCGAGATCAGGCAGTTGCAGCGTCACCGGCGCCAGGTTCTGGAATGCCAACATCACCTGAAACAGCGGATGCCGTGCTTGGGACCGCTGTACGACGAGTTTGTCCACCACCTGCTCGAACGGAATTTCGGCGTGTTCGAAGGCGTCCAGGTCGGCTTGTTTGATCCGGCCGAGCAGGTCGGTGAAGCATTCATCGAGATCGATCTCGGTCCGCAGCACCAAGGTGTTGACGAACATACCGATCATGTCATCGAGTGCGGCCATGCCGCGCCCGGCGACCGGTGTGCCGATCGGGATGTCGGTGGTACCGCTCAACCGGGCGAGCAGGACCGCCAAGGTGGCGTGGATCACCATGAAAAGTGACGAATTATGTTGCCGCGCAAACTGTTCCATTGCCCGTACCTGAGCGGCGGACACCGAGTAATCGACCGTGGCCCCTCGGTTCGACATCACCGCCGGCCGCGGCCGGTCGAACGGCAGCGGGAGTTCCTCGGTAATACCGCCCAGAGCCTCGGTCCAGTATCGGATCTGTTCGGCACTCAGCGATTTCGGATCGTCGGGCGCGCCGAGGGTAGCTCGTTGCCACAGTGCGTAGTCGGCGTACTGGACCGGTAGCGGTGTCCACGCCGGGGCCGTCCCGCGGATGCGGGCGGCATAAGCGGTGGTCAGGTCGCGGGCCAGCGGCGTCATGGAGAAACCGTCCGCCGCGATGTGGTGCACCACGACGGCCAAGATGTATTCCGGTTGCTCGCTGCCGACAATGCGGAACAACCGGGCACGCGCGGGCGGCTGGACGGTCACATCGAAGCCTTCGGCGACGAATTCGGTTACCGTCTCGACCAACTGGCTCGACGCGACCGGCGCCACGCTCAGCTCGCGGTCCATGTTCTCGACGGGCTCGATCAGCTGGACCAGCGTTCCGTCGTGCTCCGGGTACCGCGTTCGCAACGACTCGTGCCGACCCAGCACGTCGATGACCGCCGAGTGCAGGGCCTCGATGTTCAACTGACCACGCAACCGAATGGCGATCGGCATGTTGTAGGCACCCGATGCGGTGTCGTACTGGTTGAAGAACCACATCCGTTGTTGGGCCGGCGCCAACGGCACGAGATCGGGGCGCGGACCGGCGACCAGTGGTGGGCGTCTGCGCCCCGTACCGGCATCCTGCTCTATGCGATTGGCGAGCTCGGCGACCGTGGAGGCCTCGAATAACAGTCGCACCGGAATCTCGGCGTCCAACGCGGCCCCGAGACGCGCCGCGACGCGGGTCGCGACCAAGCTGTCGCCGCCGAGTGCGAAGAACGAATCATCGAGACCGATAGTGTCCAGACCCAATACGTCGATGAATGCCTCGGCGATCGCACGTTCGATTGGTGTCCGCGGCGCCCGGAAAGGCTTGTGGTCGGTGAAAACCGGCCTAGGCAACGCCTTTCGGTCCAACTTCCCCACCGGCGTCAGCGGCACACGGTCCAAGACCATGATCGACGACGGCACCATATACGACGGCAACCGATCAGTCAGATACTCGACCAACGCCACCGTATCCACAGTGCACCCCGACGCACCAACCACATACGAAACCAGCATCTGCGCCCCAGCGTCATTACGGTGACCCACCGTCACCGCATAAGCCACCGACGCATGAGCCACCAACGCGGCATCGACCTCACCCAGCTCGATACGCAGACCACGAATCTTCACCTGGAAATCGGACCGACCCAAATGCTGAATCGTCCCCTCACCCGTCCAACGGACCACATCACCAGTGCGATACATCCGCCGACCAGACATCCACGGACAAGCCACAAACCGCTCAGCCGTCACACCCACCCGCCCGTGATACCCACGCGCCAGCAGATCACCCGCAACATACAACTCACCAGCCACACCAACCGGAACCGGCTGCAACCGATCATCCAACACCCACACCGAAACCCCCCGAATCGGACGACCGATCGTCACCCGCTCACCCACCACCAACGGGGCGCTCAGGGTCGTCGAAATGGTGGTTTCGGTTGGACCGTATTCATTGAGCACGACGCGGTCGCCGCCCCAGCGTTCGACCAGTTCGCTGCCATAGTCCTCGCCGCCGACCATCAGATACTTCAGGTCCGGTAGCGGCCAGCGGGTGTCATCGATCGTGGACAGCACCGACGGTGTGATGAGGACGTGACTGACGCGCTCGCGGTCCAGCAATCCGGCGAGTTCGTCACCGCCGTAGACATCATCGGGTGCGATGACCATAGCCGCACCCGCCGCCAGCGGAACCAGCAATTCGAGTACTGATACATCGAAACTGGGTGAAGCCAGATGTAGCGTGCGGGAGCTGGGTTCGACGCCCATGGCGTCTCGGTGTTCGACCGCGCAGTTGCCGAGTCCACGGTGGGTGACCTCGACACCCTTGGGTAGCCCGGTCGAGCCCGAGGTGTAGATGACGTAGGCGATATCGTCGACCCGCAACGGACGAACCCGGTCGCTGTCGGAGACAGGCCGACCATCGTCGGTGTCGGACTGGTCGCCGAAGAGGTCGAAATCGTCCGAAATCAGCCAGTCCATATCGTCGGGTAATTGTGTCCGTACCGCTGTCACGGTCAGACCGAGGGTCGCATTCGAATCGGTCACCATATGGGTGATCCGCTCACCCGGATACGTCGGGTCGACCGGCAGGAAAGCCGCCCCCGATTTCGCCACCGCCCACACCGCAACCACCGAATCCACCGAACGCGGAATACCGATCGCGACAACATCCTCCGGCCCGACACCACGCCGGATCAACCGCCACGCCAACCGATTCGACCACTCATCCAACACCCGATAACTCAACCGCCGCCCACCACACACAACCGCGACAGCATCGGCATCCACCGCCACCGCCGAAGTCAACAAATCAGGCAGCGTGACCGGCGCCACCGCAGGCCCACCACAACGAGCCAACAAATCGCCCCGCTCACCCGGATCGAGCACATCAATCACACCGACAGCAACCGACGCATCAGCGGTAACCGACTCCATAACCCGAATCCACCGACGCACAACAGCATCAACCGTCACAGCATCGAACAGATCCGTCGCATACGTCACCCCAACAGTCACACCACCGCTGCCATGATCAGCCGACAAAATAAACTGCAGATCGAAGCGAGAAACCTCACCCGGCACATCGACCACAGACAACTCGAGATCGGATTCCGGATTCCGGATTGCCAGCATCACCTGAAACAGCGGATGCCGGGATCGCGGCCGCTGCGGAACGAGTTCGTCCACCACCTGCTCGAACGGAATTTCGGCATGTTGGAAGGCATCCAGATCGGCTTGTTCGACGCGAGCGATCAGGTCGGTGAAGCATTCATCGCGATCGATCTCGATGCGCAGTACCAGCGTATTGACGAATTCTTCGGCCGCATCGTCGAGCGCGGCCGCATCGCGCGCGGTGACCGGTGTGCCGATCGGGATGTCGGTGGTACCGCTCAACCGGGCGAGCAGGACCGCCAACGTGCCATGGATAGTCGTGAACAGTGACGAATTATGCTGCCTCGCACACCGTTCCAATGCCGGAACCAGATCGGCCGGCAACGGATAACTCGCGGTGCCGCCTCGATTCGACGGCTCAACCGGCCGCGGCCGGTCGAATGGTAGACGAAGCTCCTCGGGCTCGTCCGCGAGCGTAGCCCGCCAGAACTCCAGGTTCTCCCGGCGACGCTTGATCCGGGCGCCGGCGCGGACGCTATCGGGGTGAACCTGCTCGAGGGCAGCGTCCGGTGCGGCCGCGAACGCGTCGAGAAACTCCTCGAATCTGGTGCAGTGTGCCGACAGTTCGGCTTCGGTATACAGGTCGGGATTGGCCAGGAAGTGCAGGATCGTCCGCGGCGGGTCCCCGGTTTGATACAGATCGATCAGCACATCGTCGACCGGCCCCGAGCTGAGGATATGGACTTCCCCGGTCGTCGCCCCGAACCGGATCTCTTGGTGGAAGAACATGACGTTCACCACCGGGCCCGCGAAACGCCGCTGTCCGCCATGGTATCCGGCGGCAGCACGGATGTCGGTGAGGCCGCACCGCTGGTGCCGCAACGCTCCCACCAGATCGGACTGCACCCGCCGCGTCAGTGTCGCCACCGTATCGCCTGGCTCCAGCGCGAGCGGAAGGGGCGCGACATTGACGAACATCCCGCCGGAGCGCCGCAGCACGGCATTGGTGCGCCCCGAAACGGGAATGTTGACCATAACCTCGTCGCGGCCGGTCAGCCGGGCCAGATAGCAGCCGAATGCGGCGATCACCACTGCGGCTGGGCTCGCGTTCAACGCTTTCGCGGAATGATCGATCCGTGCCACCGTCTGCGGCGAAAGTTCAGCGATTGCCACCGTACTGTCCGCGCGGACAGGTGCGTGCCGGGCGACCAGACTTGACTCGTCCCCGGTATCGGCGAGTCTGTTCAGCCAGTATTCCTTATCGTCGGCGAACCGCTTCGACTCCCGATAGTCGCGGTCGGCCTCGTAGAGGGTGCGTATGTCCGCCGCCCGATTCGGCTCAGCCGTCCGTCCCTGCACCGCCGCCGTATACAGCGCCGCGATGCGGTTCACGATCAGCATTCCGGCGTAGCCATCCAACGCGACATGGTGGATTCTGGTGTACAGCAGGTAGTGCCGATCCCCGACCTGGACGAGCGCTGTTCCCACCAACCGGTCCCTGGCCATATCGAGCGGCCTGGTGTACTCCCGGTGCATCCACTCCAAGCCCGCGGCAACGGGATCTGGTGCATCGCGCACATCGACCACCGTCTCCGCGTTCTCCAGCGACGGGTCGAACACCTGATACGGCTCACCGTCGACCTCTAGCAGCCGCAGGTATCCGGACTGGAACTCGTGGCCGGCTCGAATCGTCGCCGCGCGCAGGAGACCGACATCGAGTTCGCCACGCAACTCGATGTACTGTGCCTCCGATATCGGCACATCCGGACTCAACTGCTGCGCCAACCACAACCCCCGCTGCCCGGCGGACAGCGGCATCGGTTCCATCGCTGACGCGTCCGGCTCGGTAACTTCGCTCAACCCCTCGTCGGGATAAAGCTGCGGTCGCAGAACGGTCATTGAACTTTCCTCTATCCCCGACCACGGCCAGTCTAAGCTGAATGGTTCGCCATGCATACCCGGATTTCGAAATTCGCGCCGCGTAGTTCTCGCCATAATTCATAATGGTTGCAAACGGCGATCTTGTTTACCACCGGGAGCATTTTCGCTGCCCGATCGGCCGAACGTAACGCGGTGTGACGCAGGGACCTTCGACCCCCGATCCGATGACCGAATGCCCTGGCCCGTGCTGCGATATGTCTTATATACAAATGGCCGAAACGTGATGTCCAGATGCACAAAACGGTATAAATTCCGCAATGTTGTTAACATGCGACGGCGTTTTTACGATTGACATTCTCGCCTGAATTCGCCCGAATTACCGGGCTACGCATGCCGGACAAGATCATCGATTGTCGACCCGACCCGGCGTTGGCGTGGATGATGGCCGATAGCCAGGTGGTGAGGCCGGGGCGAGGATGGCGCAGCAGGTGGCGACGTACGGGTCGGTGCGGAATTCCATCGGGTACTCGTGCCCGCCGGGTTACTCGCGATCGTGATCAATAATCCGCGCGGCCGGTGGGCACTGCCCTACAGCCGCCCGGTGTGCGGGGGCACGGCTACTTTCCGCCGCCGGAGCAGATGCGGTCGCTGGTCGAGGCCGCCGGATTCACCGTCATCCAACGGCGGCCGGTGCATCGGCCACTGCCGAACTCGCTGGTGCCGGCCATGCTCACGGTCGCACGGCGCTGATACCGCCGCCCGTGGCATCCTCGTCTTATAGGCGATTCCGACCGGAAGGCGGGTGCGATGCCCGGACCAGCGCCATGACCGAGACCGTGTGGTACGCGTCGTACGGCTCGAATATGCACTCGAGCCGTCTGCGCTGCTACCTGACCGGCGGCACACCCGACGGCGGCGCGGTGGCACTCCCCGGCTGCCGCCACCGGGCCGAACCGCTGCGTTCCGTACCGCTCAGGCTCCCCGGCCTGCAATACTTCGCCACCGAATCCCTGACTTGGACCGGTGGGCGAGCCTTCTACGATCCCGACGCACTGGGCGAAACCGCTGCCCGCGCCCATCTGGTCACCACCGACCAGTTCTGCGATATCGCCGCCCAGGAGATGTACCGAACCCCCGGTACCGACCTCGACCTTGGCGAAGCGATCACCCACGGCCGCTTGACGCTCGGTCCCGGTCGCTACGAAACCGTTGTCTGTACCGGTACTTTCGAAGAACATCCGGTCCTCACCATTACCGCACCTTGGCGCTACACCGATCTCCCAGGCAACCCGCCGTCGGCCTTCTACATCCGCCACCTCGCCGCGGGGCTGACCGAATCCCACGCCTGGACAGGCGAACAGATCGCCTCCTATCTCGCCACCCGTCCGGGCGCGGGCCTCGGCTGGACCGCCGCGACCATCACCACCGTCCTACTGGAATCTCAGGCCACACGAACGGATGCGGAGACAATCGCGCCGTCTCGAACGACGTCTTAGCCCACGAATGGCGTATGACCTGGGCTGGGCGGCGCTGGTTGCGCCCACTCGACCGCATCGACCGACCGCAGCAAGAACGTCCGGTCTAGGGCACGTTCGGGCCTTGGCGGCCCTCCCGCGTCCGCCTTCACCACCGCCCTGAAGGGCGGCGCACTGGCGGACACTCGATAGCACCCCAGAAAGGAGCATTCGACCATGAACACTGTCGGACCGGTCGATGCCACCGCCATTCCCCGCTACGGCGGCCCCGCGACCTTCGCCCGGCTGCCGCGCATCGATGAGGTCGCCGCGACCGATAGCGGATATCGTCGAGGTATCGCCCGCCTACGACCACGCGGAAATCACCGGTATCGCCGCCGCGCATGTCGGATATGAATTGCTGTCCGCGATGACGATGGACCGCGCAAGGCCGTAAACCATTGACGGTCAAGGAGATCCGTATATCGGAGTTACGCGTCCGCGGCCATGCGGCGAATCTCCTCGACGATCACCTCGGGCTCGCTGAACATCACCAGATGCCCCGAGCACCTCGCCTCGACCAACCGTCCATTGGGCAATGCGCTCGCAGTGCGGCAATGGGCTGCGGTCAACGCATTTCGGGTGTTCTTATCGATGCGTGGCTGTTTCGTGCCGGAGATAACGCTGATGTCCAGCGCGCCGAGTTCGGGTGGACGTTCGCGTAGGCGCCGCAGCTCGCCGCCGAACTGATCCTGTTCGGCGACCAGGGTCCGCGCGGCTCGCACGGTGAAGTCCTCGGCACGGTGGTCCGCGGCGATATCGGCCGGCTGCGCACCACCCACCTTGCCGCCGAGCATTCGGTACAGACCCGAACGGGCGAGTGCGGGCATAAGCACTCGAGTTATCGCGTATCGTTTATCCGCTGACGGCGCGAAGTACAGTTCGCAATTCTCATCGCTCTGATCCACCAACACAATTCCCCGAATGCGTTGGAGATCGGCCGCCGCGGCGACCCGGACGATGGGACCGCCCCAACTGTGTCCGACCAGGATGAAGGGCCCCGCACCCAGGGCACACAGCAGAGTATCGAGATCCCCGGCCATCCGTTCCAGCGTCCGCGGTCGCGCATCGTCGTCACTGTGCCCGGTACCGGCTCGATCGTAGACAACAGCGCGCATCCGATCGGCGATCACCGGTTGCACAAGCCCCCAGATCGACCGCGAAAAACCCATCCCCGACTCGAACACAACCGTCGGCTCGCCTGTTCCGCGCACCATATAGTGCAGCCGACGCCCATCTCTCGTGGTCGCGAATGCGCTCGCACCGAAGGTGTGCTGCTGTCCGAGGGCCTGCTCCGTCACTGTGCCCGACCTACCCTTTCCTCGCCCTTCGAACCGCGGTGGCCCGATTACAGGACTAGACAACTTCGGCCGGTGGCGCAACAGGCTCGATTTCGACGAAAGCGCCCGAGCCGTGGATCAGATCCTGCGGCTGGGGCGCGAAACCGGTTGGTATCAGCTCAGTTTCAGCGAACGGCCGATGATTTCCTTCATGATTTCGGTGGTGCCGCCGTAGATGGTCTGGACGCGGGCGTCCAGGTAGGCCTTGGCGATCGGATATTCCTTCATGTAGCCGTAGCCACCGTGCAGTTGCAGGCAGCGGTCGATGAGATCGAGCTGCTCCTCGGTGCTCCACCACTTGGCCATGGCGGCGTCCTCGACGGACAGCTTGCCCGCATTCAGGTCCTCGATGAAGCGGTCGACCAGCACGCGCACGGCGGTGGTCTTGGTGGCCAGTTCGGCCAGCACGAAGCGGGTGTTCTGCAGGGCGCCGATCGGCTTGCCGAAGGCCTTGCGGTCGCGCACGTACTGGATGGTCATCGCCAGGCAGGCTTCCATGGCCGCGGCCGCCATGACGGCGATCGACAGGCGTTCCTGCGGGAGGTTGTTCATCAGATGGATGAAGCCCATACCTTCGGTGCCGAGCAGGTTCTTACCCGGGACGCGTACATCGGTGAACCTCAACTCGGCGGTGTCCTGGGCCTTCAAGCCGAGCTTGTCGAGGTTGCGGCCGCGTTCGAAGCCGGGCATACCGCGTTCCACGACGAGCAGGCTGAAGCCCATCGCGCCCTTGTCCGGATCGGTCTGGGCGACCACGATGACGATATCGGAGTTGATGCCGTTGGTGATAAAGGTCTTGGCGCCGTTGAGGATCCAGTCGTCGCCGTCGCGGACCGCGCGGGTCTTGATGCCCTGGAGGTCGGAGCCGGTGCCCGGTTCGGTCATCGCGATGGCGGTGATGATCTCGCCGGAACAGAAGCCGGGCAGCCAGCGCTGCTTCTGCTCATCGTTGGCGAGTTCGAGCAGATAAGGTGCGATCACATCGTTGTGCAGGGCGAAGCCGAGGCCGGAGTATTGGCCGCGCACCGACTCCTCGGCGACGATCGCGTTGTAGCGGAAGTCCTTCACCCCGCCGCCGCCGTACTCCTCCGGTATGGCCATACCCAGGAATCCCTGTTTACCGGCCTCGAGCCAGACCTCGCGGTCGACAATGCCCTGCTCTTCCCACTTCGCGTGATTCGGCGCGACGTGCTGATCGAGGAACTTGCCGAACGACTCCCGGAACAGGTCGTGTTCGGGTTCGAACAGTGTGCGCTCCACGCCGACCTCCTAGTGACCACACGGCCGGCCCACACCGACCCGTCGTTGCTACCCACAGTACTCGAAATGAGAACCGTCGTTTACTTCTGGGCCAGAAACCGTAGTCTCACCTGGCGCGTCGGAGGTGGTTCAGCAAGTCGATCGGCAAACCCTGAGATGCTGGGCAGGCAGCCCGAAGACCCTGCGTGAGCACGGGCCACAAGAACTGCGCGGCATCGGTCCGCGCCTGCCAGGTCGCCGAATCCGCGACCTCGGCGACATCCGAGCCATCGGTCGAGCACGACGAGGCGAGCAGTTTGCCGGACGCCACGACCGGATCGGCGACGGTGGCCGCGGACGCGAGAAAGCCACCCGATGCGGCTGGAAATTCCACCGGAGCTGCTGCTACACCCGCTACCGCCGCCGTACGCACGCTCGTTGCAGCCATTCGGCCAAGGTCTGGAGAGTTACCGACAAATAACTGATACCAGACTCAGAACAGACTGCGCAGTCGACCGAAAAGGGTGCGACCTGGATCACGATCGCGCTCGCTGAACAGGAACTTCAGCTCCTCCTCCAACTCCTTGCGCACCACATCACGCAATTCCATCGCGGCGGCATGCTTATCCGTCGCATCCCGCCACGGCGTCGGGTCGATCGGCGCACCGGCGGAGAAGTAGAAGCGCTCGGGGCGCGGGATACCGGTCGGGCCGACGCCACGGATCAGCGGCGGGGTCAGGTCGCGGCTGAGGCCGAGTGCCTCGACGGCCCAGCGCAGCGGTCGCATGACCGGGTGGTCGCCGTCGAAGACGATGTCGTAGGCGTCCTCGACGCCGATCATCGCCACCGGCACGATCGGCGCGCCCGCCTCGATCGCCATATGCGCGAAGCCGGAGCGGCCCTCCCATTTGAGGACGTACTTTTCGTTCTTGCGGCGCACCGCTTCGCGACCGCCACCTGGAAATACGAGGACGGCCTCGCCGCGGGCCAGCAGCGCCAGGCAGTTGCTGCGGTTGCCACGCACCGTACCGAAGTGGTGCAGCAGCTGACGGATACCGGGCACATTGATGAGCACATTCTCGGCCAACCCACGAATCAGTCGACCGCGCCTGCGCAGCACCTCGGGCAGCAATAGCGGTGCATCGATAGCGCCCATCAGATTATGGTTGCCGACCAGCAGTACCGGCCCTTCGGCCGGAATGTTCTCCAGGCCGTAGAACCGCGGACTCGTCCACGCGCGCAGCGGTGCGAACACCGTATCGAGTAGCCGAATATCGGTTTCGGTGAGCGAAACCGATAGTGGCGCACCGTCGCTCAGCACCGGGGCGCCGGGCGAGGAAGTACCGGAAAGCCGATCACCCGAATCGGCCGGACCGGAGTGGTCATGCGACATTTACCCTCCTGATGTCGATTCGATGACGATAGCGCAGCGAATTCGCTTGTGCTCCTCCGCCTCTGGCGGAACTTCTGCCGACCGTAGGTGTGGGGCCGGTTCGGATCTCCGGACCGGCGGGCCGATCAGCCGGTCACGTTTCGCGCATATCCGACGAGTTACCCATGTATCCCCGAAACCAGTGGCGCGGAATACATCTCGTCGAGGCGCCCGAAGTACTACACCCGCCGCCGGTATCCGGCTAAGGAATGTCGTCCGCCGCCGGTGAACCCGCGCCCTCAGTGTCCGACGATCCACCGGCATGTGCGAACGGGGACAGCGCCGCCGCCAGCGCGTGCGGGACACGAGCGCGCAGCCGGGTGCCACCCTCCTCGTGCTCGGAGCTGATGATACGACCGTCCGCGTGGACGCGGGCGAGCAGATCACCACGGGTGTAGGGCAGCAGCACACTGATTTCGACGTCGAGGCCGCCGAGCACCTCGGCGAGACGCTCGCGCAGGTCCGTGATGCCGGTGTCCTTGTGCGCCGAGACATAGGACGCATCGGGCAGCATCGCGCGCAGCCGGGTCAGCTCGACCGGCTCGATCGCGTCGATCTTGTTGACCACCAATAGTTCCGGCGGCGCCGGTGTCCCCGATTGTTTGATCACGTCGGTGATCACCTCGCGGACCGCCTTGATCTGTTCGGCGGGCAGCGGGTCGGAACCGTCGACGACGTGCAGCAGCAGATCGGCGCCGGTGACCTCCTCCAGGGTGGACCGGAACGCCTCGACCAGCTGGGTCGGCAGATGCCGCACGAAGCCCACGGTATCGGTGAAGACGACCTCGCGACCGTCGTCCAGTTCGGCCCGACGGGTGGTCGGATCCAGGGTCGCGAACAGTGCGTCCTGGACCAGCAGACCCGCACCGGTCAGCGCATTCATCAGGCTGGATTTACCCGCGTTGGTGTAGCCGACGATGGCGACCGACGGGATGCCGCTGGAGGTGCGACGGGCCCGCTTGGTATCCCGCGCGGTCTTCATCTCGCGAATCTCGCGGCGCAACTTCGCCATTCGTTCGCGAATGCGGCGGCGATCGGTCTCGATCTTGGTTTCACCGGGACCACGCAGACCCACACCGCCACCGTTGCCGCCCGCGCGACCACCGGCCTGCCGGGACATGGACTCACCCCAACCGCGCAGTCGCGGCAGCATGTATTCCATCTGGGCCAGCGAAACCTGCGCCTTACCCTCGCTGGAGGTGGCGTGCTGGGCGAAAATATCCAGGATCAGTGCCGTCCGGTCGATCACCTTGACCTTGACGACCTTCTCCAGCGCGGTCAGCTGCGCCGGGGTCAGTTCACCGTCGCAGATCACGGTGTCGGCGCCGGTTTCGAGTACCACGGCGCGTAGTTCGTCGGCCTTACCGGAACCGATATAGGTGGCCGGATCCGGCTTGTCCCGACGCTGGATCAGTCCTTCGAGCACCTCCGAACCCGCTGTTTCGGCCAGTGCCGCCAGTTCGGTCATGCTGGCCTCGGCCTGCGTCGCGCTACCGGTGGTCCATACCCCCACCAGCACGACCCGCTCCAGTCGCAGCTGCCGGTATTCGACCTCGGTGATATCGGTGAGCTCGGTCGACAGACCCGCGACACGCCGCAGCGAGGAGCGCTCGTCGAGCTGCATCTCGCCGACCGTGGGGTCCGCGGTCCAACCGGACCGCCGCATCCGCGCGGCGTGCTCGGCGACTACATCGCCGGTGTCTTCCGTCGTGTCCGCGGCGGCCGCGACGTGGTTGCTGTCGTCGGCGGCCGGAGTGAATTCATAAGTCTTCGATTTCGTCATACGTCATCCATGCTGCCACGACTGCTCACCGTTGTGCATTCGGTTATCCCCGGACGCGGCCGATCCCGGCGCCGCACCCGGTCACACCGATTCGGGCGTGAGGGGGATCACCCCCTCAACTCGACGAATGCGACGACCACCAGGCTTCGGCAATCCGACCGGTCGCGACCAGCACCGACGGTCCGCGCAACCAGGCCGCGCCCTCGGCGAGCCGGACGGTGACCTCGCCACCCAGCACGCGCACGCGCACCTCGCCGGTGCCGGTGGCGATGTGGAAACCGTCGGCGGCCAAGGCGGCTGCCGCAGCGGCGACGGTTCCGGTTCCACAGGAGCGGGTTTCGCCGACGCCGCGTTCGTACACGCGCATATCGACGGCGCCGTCGACCAGTCCGGTCAGGATCTCGACATTCACGCCCTGTGGGAACAGGTCCGGGTCGAAGCCGGGGGCGACGGTGAGATCGAGTTTGGCGAGCGCGTCCACCGACATGCTCGAATCGACGCAGGCCAGATGCGGGTTGCCGACATCGATGCCGATGCCGGGCAGGGCCCAACCACCGATGGTCGCATTCGACGCACCGAGCTCGCGAACGATGCCCATCCCCACGGTGACCTCGCCATCAGCAGGTCCACCGGAATGCACCGTGACCGGACGAGCCCCCGCACGACTGCCGACGACATACTCCGTCCGCGATTCGAGCCCCTTCGCCGCCAGGTAGTGCGTGAAAACCCGCACCCCGTTGCCACACATCTCGGCGATCGAGCCGTCGGCATTGCGGTAGTCCATGAACCAGTCGGTATCGGCGATGCCCTCGGGAATCTCGGCGAGCACCCCCGCTTCGCGCAGCGCACCGGCACGCGCCACCCGCAGCACACCGTCCGCACCGAGTCCACGGCGGCGATCGCACAGCGCGGCGACCCGGCCCGGTGTCAGGTCCAACCGGACCTGCGGATCGGGCAGCACCACGAAATCGTTTTCGGTGCCGTGGCCCTTGGTGAACTCGATATCCGACACGTCGCGCATTCTCCCTGCTTATCGTCCTCGAACCAACGTACGGCGCTGCCGCGAAATTTCGTACAGCGCGATCGCGGCGGCCGAGGGCGCACCGAGCGAGCTGGCGGTGCCACCCATCGGGATATAGACCATATCGTCACAGGCCTGCTGCCAGGCCGCACTCATGCCGGTGGTTTCATTGCCGACGACCAGAATCGTCGCCTCGGTGAAGTCGTAGTCGAAGACCGCGTCCGCGCCGTGTTCATCGGTGCCGACGATGCGGGTGGGGATGCCGCGCTGGATCTGGCGATCGCGAAATTCCAGCACCTGCGCGGGCCCCGCCGCGCGGAAGACCGGCATAGCGAACAGTGAGCCGGTGGAGGCGCGGACCGCCTGCGGATCGTATTGGTCGGCACCGTGACCCGTCACGATGATGCCGCTGGCGCCGAATGCGTCGGCGGAGCGGATGAGCGTACCGAGATTGCCGGGCGAGTTGGGTCGGTCGAAAACCACCACGACGGGTGGCACGGCAGCACCGGGTTCGCCGGGCTCGAAGGTGTCCAGCTCGGGCTGGCCGAATATCGCGACGGCCACCAATTCCGGTATGCCGCTGGACTTTTCGCCGAGTTCGGCCATCAACTCCGGCACCAGGCCGACCTGCGGTACGCCACTGGTCTCCAGTAGTTCCCGGGCCCAGCTCGACAGTTCCGGCGCGCCGAGTCGGTAGAGCATTGTCTCCAGCGGCCAGTCGTTGGCGATCGCCTGGTTGATCGGGCGCACGCCCTGCACCAGGAATCGGCCGTCGCGGTGGCGCTTGGTCCGGTTGTTCAGATACGCCTGCCAGACCTGGACCGAGGCATTGCGCGTACTCACACGACGTGTCACTGCGGAATCCGTTCCTTCTCGAGCACGGACAACGCGGTCGCGATCAGATCGGGATCGGCGCCGTCCACCCACCGCACCCTGGGATCGCGGCGGAACCACGAGCGCTGCCGCCGGACATAGCGGCGGGTGCCGATCAGGGTGCGTTCTTGCGCGTGGTTCAGATCGTATTCGTCGTCCAGATACGCCAGGACTTGTGCATAGCCGATCGCCCGGCGCGCCGTGACGCCCTCGCGCAGACCCTTGTCGATCAGTCCACGTACCTCGTCGACCAGACCGGCCTCGAACATCAGCGCGGTGCGCCGTTCGATACGCGCGTCGAGTTCGGCGGTGTCGCGGTCCACGCCGATGATCACGGTGCCCCAGCGCGGTTTCCCGATGACCGGCGCCGAGGCCGCGAACGGACGGCCGGTGAGTTCGACGACCTCGAGCGCGCGCACCATGCGGCGGCCGTCGGTGGGCAGGATGGTCGCCGCGGCCGCCGGATCGGCCGCTTTCAGTGCTTCGTGCACCGCGCCGACGCCGCGCTCGGTCAACAGGGCCTCCCAGCGCGCGCGGACCGCCGGATCGGTGGCCGGAAATTCCCAATCATCCAACAGCGCTTGGACATACATCATCGATCCGCCGACGATGATCGGCGTCCGGCCACGCGCCATGATCTCGCGCACATCCACGCTGGCCGCGGCCTGATAGGCGGCGGCGGTGGCGGTTTCGGTCACTTCGAGGACATCGAGTTGGTGGTGCGGGATATCCCGGCGTTCGGCGGGCCGCAGTTTCGCGGTGCCGACGTCCATGCCGCGGTAGAGCTGCATCGCGTCGATATTCACGATTTCGCCGCCGAGTCGTTCGGCGAGGTCCAGGCCGAGATCAGATTTACCGGTGGCGGTGGGACCGACGACGGCGATCGGCGTTGTCACCGATCACCTCCCGAAGCACTCGGCCGCCAGAGGCTCACCTGATATCCGACGCCGAACGGGGCATCGCTGTAGAGGGTTTCGACGGATGGCGCGATCGGATCGGCGGCGAATAGTCCGGCGAGCACTTGATAGGCCGCGCGGCCGGACAGCACGAGTTCGGCGCATAGGGCCGGATCCAGGGCGAGCAGTCCGGCTGTATCGCCTTCGGCCAGTGCCCGGTCCAGCTCGCGCTGCACGTCGGCGGCACGCTCATCGAGGTATCCCGGCGCTTTGAGGGTGAGCGTCGCGGCACCGTCCGCGACGACGAGAACGCCCGTCGGCTCAGGCGAACCATCCAGGGCGGTTCGCAACCGCCCGCCGATTCGGGCGCACTCGTCAGCGGGGGTGTCGGCGACGACGAGGGTCGTCACGGCCACCACCTCCGGGGCGACCTGACCACGCAACCACCCGGCGATCAGCGCGGGCAGCGGCTGCCGCGGATCCGCCGCGCCGGGTGTGCGCCGCGATCGCGACAGCGCATCCTCCGACAACGCGACCCGCACGTCCGCACCGAAACCGCGGAAGGTGCCGACCGCATCCGGGCCGACGACCTGCGCGGTCGCGCCCACACTGACAACGGTCCAGTGCCGAGTCGTCGCGGCCAGCGCGCCGGCCGCCGTGAGCGCGGCCGCGCGCAACACCGCCGGTGCGTCATCGGCATCCGGCCCGGCCGCGCCCGCGACCGCGCCACACAGCTCGGGCACCAGGATCGGCGGCGACGGGACCAGGGCCGCAATGGAGAACACGCCGTAACCGTAGTCGCTCCCCAAATGGGCGATCCACACCACCGCTGCCGCGCCCGCAACCTCGGGCTTCGAGTGTCTTTGCCGCAAACTCGGCCGAGATTGATAGTGTTCGAGGTGCTACAACCCAGGTCATCACGGGTTGATTTCCCCGGAAATCATCAGTCGAAGGGTATTGATCGATGGTTTACAGGGCTCGGACCGGGTTCAATGGAGTGAGCTAGGGCGTAACCAGGCAGCCGTGACGCGCGGCAGGGACGAGGAGCAATGAGCGAGAGCAACGGAACGGCGAAAGCGACCCCCGGCAGCACGCCGCGCCCCTCGGATTCCCCGAAGGCCGCCGTGCCGAAACCCTCCGCCGCCCCGAAGCCGGCCGCGACCCCCAAACCGGGCGGGTCGGCGGCCCATCCCAAGCCACATGCGGTCAAGCCGGCGCCGGGTCCGGCCGCGCAGCAGCATCCGCATCCCGTCGTCGTCCCGACCGTCAGTGACCCGAGCGCCTGGGGTCGCGTCGACGACGACGGCACCGCATGGGTGAAGACCGCCGAGGGCGAGCGGATCGTCGGATCCTGGCAGGCCGGTGACGCCGCCGAGGGTCTGGCGCATTTCGGCCGTCGGTTCGACGATCTGGCCACCGAGGTGGCGCTACTGGAGGCGCGCCTGGCCGCCGGAGCGGATGCCCGTAAGACCAAGGCGGCCGCGGTCACGATCGCCGAATCGCTGCCGACCGCGGCGGTCATCGGCGATGTCGACGGGCTGGCGCAGCGCCTGCAGGCCATTGCCGAACACTCCGAAGAAGCGGCGGCGCACGCCAAGGAGGAGAAGGAAAAGGCCAGGCACGAGCACACCGAGCGCAAGGAAACGCTGTGCGCCGAGGCCGAGAAGATCGCCACCGAATCCACCCAGTGGAAGGCCGCCGGCGATCGGCTGCGCGAAATCCTGGACGAGTGGAAGTCCATCCGCGGCGTAGACCGCAAGGTCGACGACGCACTGTGGAAGCGCTACTCCAAGGCGCGTGAGGCATTCAACCGCCGCCGCGGCGCACACTTCGCCGATCTCGATCGCGAACGCGCGGCCGCGAAGTCGCGCAAGGAAGAACTCTGCGTGCGTGCCGAGGAATTGTCCGGCTCCACCGATTGGGCCGGCACGGCCGGTGTGTTCCGCGATCTGCTCGCCGAGTGGAAGGCCGCGGGCCGGGCACCTCGCGAGGCCGACGAGGCACTGTGGCGGCGTTTCAAGAGCGCCCAGGACGTCTTCTTCGCCGCGCGCAATGCCGCCGTCTCCGAGCGCGACGCCGAATTCGAGCACAATGCCGCCGCCAAGGAAGAACTGCTGCACGCCTACGAATACATCGATCCGGCCACCGGTCTGGATGCCGCCCGCGCCGCTCTGCGCGAACTCCAGGACAAATGGGACGCGATCGGCAAAGTGCCGCGCGAACGCATCCAGGAACTCGAAGGCAAACTCCGCACTATAGAAAAGCGGGTTCGCGATGCGGTCGACGCCCAGTGGCGCCGCACCGATCCGGAGGCCGTGGCCCGCGCCGCCCAGTTCCGCGAGCGCGTCGCCCAATTCGAGGAGCAGGCCGCCAAGGCAACCGCGGCAGGCAATAAGCGCGATGCCGAGAAGGCAATGGAGCAGGCCAAACAGTGGCGCGAGTGGGCCGAGGCCGCGGAAGGCGCGGTCAGCAACCGCTGATCCTGCGGAGGGCGGACCGGTGCGGACCGCATCGGTCCGCCGTGCAGCGGGTTGACGCGCGCCACTGCCGACGCGACCCGTTGACGCGCATAGATGCCCACCACATCACTGCGCCGCATGATCTGTTGACAACCAAGATCGGCTGGCCGCGGCGCCGGAGTAGCCGCGCTTACACTATGGCCGGGACGCCGGGGGCATAGCAGCCGCTTTCCAGCGGCATCCGCCACGCCCGGGTAGATCCGGCCGATGCCGGATGGTTCAGGAGTCGCCGGTAAGGCGGCGGCGGTCGCGTTCCTCGGCGGCGGCCGCGGCGTTGCGGCGCTGTTCTTCCGCTGCGAGTTGCAGTGCGGTGCGGCTCCAGACGACGCGGATCCAGTGGAAGGTCAGCACGATGATGGCGATGGTGCCGAGGATGAGGCCGACGCCGGGGCCGGCGCCGTGGAAGTTGCCGAGGCCGGGGGTCTGGCGGTGCCAGATCGAGAAGACGCCGAAGACGCTGCCGATGGCCGACCCGGCGACCGCGATCCAGGCGAGCGCCCAGCGGCGGGTCATCAGTGCGAGCAGCGAAAAGCCGATGCCGAACAGTACCGCGAACCAGACGAAGATCCGCGACGGCAAGCCGATGTGCTCGGCGCGTGCGGCGTCGGTGCCCAGCAGCACATCGAACCCGCGGGCCCCACCCGCATGCGACAGCACCAGCGAAAACAGCAGCAGGAAGACCGCGCCCGCGACCACCATCGCGCGCACCCCCGGATCGATCTCCCCGGCAATGCGCCGCTCGACGGCATCGAGTTCGTCCTTGAACTGTTCGAAGCCATTACTGCTCTCGACCGAGTTCACTGAGCCCTCGTCTCCTTCGGCTGATCCCTGCTCCGCTGCCTTATCCGCATCCACTGTGCCATCCCCCTCACCATCCCCCGCAGCCGCCCCACTACGGCCGGTAGTACCCGCGTCCTCCGCACCTGCCGCAGGCGAATTCACCTCAGGTGAGTTGGGCGCGACTTCGCGGGGTTCAGTGTTCGGCGCCGTGCTCTCACCTGCACGCGCCTCGCGATCCGGCTCCGCGTCAATCGAATTCGACTGGGACGAACTCGCCCCGGACGCGCCGCGTGCGGGATCCGTTCCTCCAGCGCGCGTCAGGTCGTCGTCACCCGGCCGACTGTTCATGCGCCGCAGCCGGTCGAGCAGCCTGTGGCCGCCACAGGTTCGAGAGTGGCTGCGCCGACGCGCGGGAGGCCGAGACCGACGCCGATGGGGTCGGTTTTGGGGGTGATACCGCGTTCGTGGGCGTCACCCGCGCGGGTGCGGCGGAGGGTTTTGACCGGGGCGTCGGCGATCAGGTGGTGCGGGGCCGCGTCGGTGATGTCGACGGTGATGATGTCACCGGGGCGGATCTTCGCCGCGGCGCCTTCGGGGCGGAAGTGCACCAGCCGACCGTCGCGGGCGCGCCCGCTCATGCGGGCGGTCGCGGCGTTCTTCTTGCCCGCGCCCTCGGCGACGAGCAATTCGACCTCGGTGCCGATGAGCGCCTTGTTCGCATCCAGGGAGATCTCCTCCTGCAGCGCGATCAGCCGGTCGTAGCGCTGCTGCACCACCGCCTTGGGCAGCTGGTCGGGCATATCCGCAGCGGGTGTGCCGGGCCGCTTGGAGTACTGGAAGGTGTAGGCGCTGGTGAACCGTGCCTGTCGAACCACATCCAGGGTCTCCTGAAAATCCTGCTCGGTCTCGCCGGGGAAGCCGACGATGATGTCGGTGGTGATCGCGGCATGCGGCATCACCGCGCGCACCTTCTCGATGATGCCGAGATAGCGCGCCTTGCGATAGGAGCGGCGCATCGCCTTGAGTACCCGATCCGAACCGGACTGCAGCGGCATATGCAACTGCGGGCACACATTCGGCGTCTCAGCCATCGCCTCGATCACGTCATCGGTGAATTCGGCCGGATGCGGCGAGGTGAAGCGCACCCGCTCCAGCCCATCGATACGCCCGGCCGCGCGCAGCAGTTTGGCGAAGGCGCCGCGATCGCGCGCCTCCTCGGGATCGGCGAAGGACGCACCGTAGGAATTCACGTTCTGACCGAGCAGTGTGACTTCCAGCACGCCCTGATCGACCAGCGCCTGCACCTCGGCGAGCACATCGCCCGGACGGCGGTCGACCTCCTTGCCGCGCAGCGACGGCACGATGCAGAACGTGCAAGTGTTATTGCAGCCCACCGAGATCGAAACCCAACCCGCGTAGGCGGATTCGCGCTTGGCGGGCAGGCTCGACGGGAACGCCTCCAGCGATTCCAGAATCTCCACCTGCGCCTCGGCATTGTGCCGTGCGCGTTCCAGCAGCACCGGCAGCGATCCGATGTTGTGGGTGCCGAATACCACATCCACCCACGGTGCCTTGCGCACAACGGTGTCACGGTCCTTCTGCGCCAGGCAGCCGCCTACGGCGATCTGCATGCCCGGCCGACCGGCCTTGATCGGCGCGAGGTGCCCGAGGGTGCCGTAGAGCTTATTGTCCGCGTTCTCGCGTACCGCGCAGGTATTGAAGACGACGAGATCGGCCGTCGCGCCCGGCGCGGCCTTCACATAACCCGCGTCCTCGAGCAGGCCCGACAAGCGTTCGGAATCGTGCACGTTCATCTGGCAACCGAAGGTGCGGACCTCGTAACTGCGTGCGCCGTCCGCGGCCGCAGGGGCGGGAGACAGCACTGCCTGTCCGATCGAATCCACCCGTCCAGGGTACGGGGGTCCGCAACGCGGGCTTTCAGCGCATCGGCGCAGGCTCGGGGCGCATCGGCCGGGTTACCGCGCTGTGTCGTATCGGCGCGGCATTACGGTGTGTCGCCGAAACCCGGGCAAATCGCCGTTTTCCGCTTAAGGTCTTGGATCATGACCGACGACGCCACCGCACCCGACACAATCGGGTTGGCCAACACCGGGGCAGCTAGTTCTGATGAGGGCACTACCGCCACAAGCGCGCCGATGATTTCAATGCGCAATGTGGACAAGCACTTCGGGGACCTGCATGTACTGCGTGATATCAACCTCGAAGTCCCCAGGGGGCAGGTCGTCATCGTGCTGGGTCCTTCCGGGTCCGGGAAGTCGACGCTGTGCCGCACCATCAACCGACTGGAGCCGATCGATTCCGGCGATATCGCCATCGACGGCGTACCACTGCCCGCCGAGGGCCGCGCGCTTGCCGCACTGCGCGCCGATGTCGGCATGGTGTTCCAATCGTTCAACCTCTTCGCGCACAAAACGATCATCGAGAATGTGATGCTCGCGCCGCTGAAGGTTCGCAAGGTGAAAAAGGAGGACGCTCGCAAGCGCGCGATGGAACTGCTCGAGCGCGTAGGGATCGCCGATCAGGCCGACAAATACCCGGCGCAGCTTTCCGGTGGCCAGCAGCAGCGCGTGGCCATCGCCCGCGCGCTGGCGATGAGTCCGAAGGTGATGCTGTTCGACGAGCCGACCTCGGCGCTGGACCCGGAGATGGTCAATGAGGTGCTCGATGTGATGGTTTCGCTGGCCAAGGAGGGGATGACGATGCTGGTCGTCACCCACGAGATGGGCTTCGCGCGCAAGGCGGGTAATCGGGTGCTGTTCATGGCGGACGGGCTGATCGTCGAGGACGACACCCCCGAGGTGTTCTTCACCGCGCCGAAGTCCGAGCGCGCCAAGGATTTCCTCGGCAAGATTCTGAGCCACTGAACCGAGTAGTCACCGCAACCGTAAGACCTCGGCCACCGAAAACACCAGAGGGAGAAGGAACTCGATGAGGATCAACCGTTCACTTCGACTCGGCATCGGGGCGATAGCCCTGACGCTGGCCGCCACAACCGCCGCCTGTGGCGGTGGTAGCGATAAGTCCGCGCTCGACAATGCCAAGGACGGAAAGCTCACCGTCGGTATCAAATTCGATCAGCCGGGCCTCGGCCTGCGCAATAAGGACGGCTCCTACAGCGGCTTCGACGTCGAGGTCGCCGAGTACGTCGCGGGCAAACTCGGCGTGAAGCCGGAGAACATCACGTTCAAGGAGTCCCCGTCCGGTCAGCGCGAGACCCTGATCGAGAACGGTCAGGTCGACTACATCGTCGCGACCTACTCGATCACTGACGCGCGCAAGCAGAAGGTCGACTTCGCGGGGCCGTATTACGTTGCGGGCCAGTCGCTGTTGGTGAAGGCCGACAACAACAGCATCAATGGTCCCGATGATCTGAAGGGTAAGAAGGTCTGCTCGGTGAAGGGCTCGACCCCGGCCCAGAACATCGAGAAGAATTACCCCGCCACGCAGCTGCAGACCAACGACACCTACTCGCTGTGCCTCGAGGGACTGCAGGCCGGTTCGTACGACGCGGTGACCACCGACGACATCATTCTGGCCGGTTACGCCGCGCAGAGCGCGGGCACGTTCAAGGTCGTCGGCAAGCCGTTCACCACGGAGAACTACGGCATCGGCCTGAAGAAGGGCGATAAAGAGCTGCGCGACAAGGTCAATGACGCGATCGAAGCCATGATCGCCGACGGCTCGTGGAAGAAGGCGTTCGACTCCACGGTCGGCGCCTCCGGCTACCAGGCGCCCACGCCGCCGACGGTGAACCGGTACTGAGATTCGTGATCGGGTGGCCCGCACGGGCCACCCGATCTCTTCGCTACGAGCAATCTGTCCATGGCGCGCGGAAGGACGATCTCCGGCCGCCGCATAACCCGATCGGAGGGACGCGAGCACCGTGTTCGACCTGATCTCGAGGTATGACGTCCTCGGCGCCTTCTGGGTGACCATCGAATTGACCGCGTCGGCGGCGGTCCTCGCCCTGATCCTGGGCACATTCGTCGCCGCGATGCGCGTGTCCCCCGTGCCGGTCGCCCGTCTTCTCGGCGCCGCCTACGTCACCATCTTCCGCAATACCCCACTGACGCTGATCATTGTGTTCTGTTCACTGGGCCTCTACTCGACCATGGGCTGGAAGCTGGCACCTGAGGGGCCGAACTCGCTGGCGCAGAACAACTTCCGCTACGCCGTACTCGGACTCAGCATTTACACTGCGGCATTCGTGTGCGAGTCGTTGCGCGCGGGTATCAACACCGTGCCCATGGGCCAGTCCGAGGCGGGCCGTTCACTGGGCTTCACCTTCACCCAGAATCTGCGAATCGTGGTGCTTCCGCAGGCATTTCGCTCGGTCATCGCCCCGCTCGGCAGCGTGCTGATCGCGCTCACCAAGAACTCCACGATCGCCTCGGCGATCGGCGTCGCCGAGGCCGCGACTCTCATGGCCAAGATGAACGAGAACGAGGCCGCACTGATCACCATCGGCTTCATCTTCGCACTCGGCTTCGTCATCCTGACCTTGCCGACCGGCCTGTTGTTCGGCTGGTTGGCGAAGCGATTCGAGGTGGCTCGATGAGTGCTTCGGTTCTTTTCGATGCGCCGGGGCCCCGCGCGCGCATTCGAAATCAGATCTATTCCGTCATAGCGATTGTCGCGGTGCTGGCACTCGGCTGGGTGTTCTACCGCGGCTTCGCCGATAAGGGACAGTTCGCCGCGCAGAAGTGGAAGCCGTTCATCGAGGCGGATATCTGGAAGACCTATCTGCTGCCCGGTCTGCGCGGCACCCTGGTCGCGGCGCTGCTGTCGATCGTGTTCGCGCTGGTGATCGGTATGGTCTTCGGAATCCTGCGCTTATCGGATCACCGAGTAGTGCGCTGGGTGGCGGGCGCGATCGTCGAGGTGGCCCGGGCTATTCCGGTGCTGATCCTGATGATCTTCCTGTTCTACGTGTTCTCCGATTACAAGGTGTTCAAGGTCGATCAGCTCGCGCTATGGGCCGTGGTGATCGCACTGACCGTCTACAACGGTTCGGTCATCGCCGAAATCGTGCGCGCGGGCATCAAATCGCTGCCGAAGGGACAGACCGAGGCGGCCGTGGCGCTGGGTCTGCGCAAGGGGCAGCTGATGCGGTTGATTCTGCTGCCGCAGGCGATTACCGCCATGCTGCCCGCATTGATCTCGCAAATGGTTGTGGCGCTGAAGGATTCGGCGCTCGGGTATCAGATCACCTACCTCGAGATCGTGCGTCAGGGCTCGCAACTCGGTGCGGCCGAACGCAATACGGTGCCCGCCCTGATGGTTGTCGCCGTCGTGATGATTCTGCTGAACAGCACATTGACGATCGTGGCCAATAAGCTGGAGCAGCGGTTGCGCTCGCGCAAGCGGGCCAAGGGTGCGGCCGTCGTGGCGGCCGATTCGATTCTGACCGATGCGACTCCGGGGATGGATATCACGCAGAAGCCGTGAGTCCAGCGGTCCGAGCGTGCACTTCTCGGCTGTATCCGGCAGAAATCGCCGAATTTCGCGGAAAAGTGCGCGCTCAGACCCATTCTCGGGCAACTGTCGCCGCAGTGGTCCGGCAGGGGCACACAGCCGGAGACCGGCACAGGGCACACAGCCTTATCGCAGCCCAGCCTCGTGAAGTGCGCTCGATGCAGCAACCATCTCCGAGGCAATTCGCACGGCGTATTACTGCCGCGCGTGATCGAGGCTCACTCGAAGTCCGGTGCGTCGAACTGTGTCTGTGCCAGTTCGGCTTTCACCACGGTGAAGGCGGTGGATTGGTTGTAGCCGCGGCGGGCGAGCATGGCTACGAGGCGGCGGATCGCTTTGTCGCGATCCAGGTTTGTGGGCATGGTGCGCAGTTTGCGGCGAACCAGTTCGGCGGCGCGTTGTTCCTCGTCATCGGCGGTAATGGCGTCGAGGGCCGAGGTGGCGTCGGATTGGGATACGCCCTTGCGGCGAAGTTCCTGGGCGAGAGCTTGTCGGCCCTTGCCGGAGAAGGTGTGGCGCGAGTGGACCCACTGTTCGGCGAAGGCGGCGTCGTCGACCAGGCCGACCTCGGTGAAGCGATCGAGGGCACATTCGGTGACTTCGGGCGTAAAGCCCTTGGCCGCGAGACGCTGCGCTAGTTCGGCGCGGCTGCGGGCGCGGACGGCGAGCAGGCGAAGACACACCTCCTTCGCCTGCTCGACCGTCCCGCCTCGGGGAGTGCGCTCCGCACGGGACCGCGGATCATTCCCGCCTGTACGAGAAGCAACGGCACCTGTTTGTTCCGCACCCTCCTCGAATCCAGCCGCCACTGGATCCGCCCATCGGCCTTCGGAACTCCGGAAGTCAGCCGAGTGGGAGTCGTCGTTGCGCCGGGACCCGGTCGAGCGCGCCCGCTGCGGATCGGGCGCGCTCGACCGAGTTCCCATGATGTCCGAATCGGCCAAACCACCTTCGGCCGACCGGACTCGCCTACCCCCCTGTCCGCTAACCCGAAATCTCGAGTTCTCCGTCTCCCCCGCAGTCCATCGGCCTGCCTCGCCCTCAGCCGCCCGAGATCCAGCCTCCGCTGCAACCTTCTCGGACCACCGCCTGCGGTCCAACTCGGGCTCGTTCGGCCGGAACTCCGCAGCCTCCGCATCAACAGCGGATCGCTGGTCTCGCCCGGGCTCATCTGAACGAAACCCGTCGGCGTCCGAGCCGCCCTCGGACCACCGGCCACGCCCTAGCTCGGGCACATCCGAACGGACACCGTCGACCGCCGAGTCGATCTCGGACCACCGCACCCGATCCGGTTCGGCCCCATCCGAGCCCGAACCGGTGGGGGTTGGGATGGGTGGGCGGCCTGAGGCGGAGAGGAGTTCGCTCAGGCGACGGCGTGCCTCGGTTACCGGGTCGGGCCGCGTTATATCGGGTGCGGACCGGATGGCAGGTGGGGCTGGGCGCCGAGGGGTCATCGGATCAGAAGTCGGCGGGGACCTCGGTGGCCGCACCATCGGCGGTCACGTCGGCGCCGATGCCGAGCTTTTCCTTGATCTTCTTCTCGACCTCGTCGCGGACATCGGTGTTCTCCAGCAGGAACTTGCGGGCGTTTTCCTTGCCCTGGCCGAGCTGATCACCCTCGTAGGTGTACCAGGAGCCGGACTTGCGGATGAAGCCATGCTCGACACCCATATCGATGAGCGAGCCCTCCTTGGAAATGCCCTGGCCGTAGAGGATGTCGAATTCGGCCTGCTTGAACGGCGGCGAGACCTTGTTCTTCACGACCTTCACGCGGGTGCGGTTACCGACCGCATCGCTGCCGTCCTTGAGCGTCTCGATGCGGCGCACATCCAGACGCACCGAGGCGTAGAACTTCAGCGCCTTACCACCGGTCGTGGTCTCGGGTGAGCCGAACATCACGCCGATCTTCTCGCGCAGCTGGTTGATGAAGATGGCGGTGGTGCCGGAGCTGTTCAGCGCACCGGTCATCTTGCGCAACGCCTGGCTCATCAGACGCGCCTGCAGACCGACGTGGCTGTCACCCATCTCGCCCTCGATTTCGGCGCGCGGTACCAGCGCGGCCACCGAGTCGATGACGATGATGTCGATCGCGCCCGAACGCACCAGCATGTCGGCGATTTCCAGCGCCTGCTCACCGGTATCGGGTTGGGAGACGAGCAGTGCATCGGTGTCGACACCCAGCTTGCGAGCGTAATCGGGATCGAGCGCGTGCTCGGCGTCGATGAAGGCGGCGACGCCGCCCGCAGCCTGGGCATTGGCCACCGCATGCAGTGCGACGGTCGTCTTACCCGAGGATTCCGGACCGTAGACCTCGACGATGCGGCCGCGCGGCAAACCGCCGATGCCGAGCGCCACGTCCAGGGCGATGGATCCGGTAGGGATCACCGAAATAGGCTGGCGCGCCTCCTCGCCGAGACGCATGACCGCGCCCTTACCAAAGCTCTTCTCGACCTGAGCCAGCGCCAGCTCGAGCGCCTTATCACGGTCGTACGCCTGTGGTGCCATATCCTGATCCCCTTTTCGACGGGTAAGTCTCGTTCTTGGTTGGCGCCCACATTAGAGGGCAGCACCGACACGTTCTGGCGACCAGCCTAGACGAACAGGTGTTCGAGTCAAGCGACGCGCCCGACAACACGCGCCGCGAACTTTCCGGACCCGGCAACCGCCGCGCTACGGCCGCTTGCAGCTCCTTTCCGGGCGCCGAACACCCGACCTCACCGGACCAGCGAGATCCGATCACTGTCCAGCAATGTCTGCGCCCGCCTGCGCACCCACAACGCCGGCATCACCCCACATCCGCGACCCCATCGAGTGCACCCAGCCGCTGGTTGACGTACCGGTACAGGTGCGCGGTATCGCGACACATCGACGACGCCATCAGAGCGATCGCCATCAAGGCCCGGATCGGACCGGGCACCCCCGCACAGGGTCCCCGGCCTGGCGATGGGGTACCCGATACCCGCCGATTACTGTTGCGGCATAACGGATTCGTCGCCTTCCGGGCGCGGGCCGAGAATGCGGCGGTCGGATTCGGCGATGCGGACATCGTTGATGCTGGCCTCGCGGCGCGACATCAGGCCTTCCGGGGTGAACTCCCACTGTTCGTTGCCGTAACTGCGCCACCACTGGCCGGATTCGTCGTGCCATTCGTACTGGAATCGGACCGCGATGCGGTTGCCTTCGAACGCCCAGAGGTCCTTGCGCAATGCGTACCCGTTTTCGATGGACCATTTCCGGGTGAGGAATTCGACGATGGCGGCGCGGCCGGTGAAGAACTCGTCGCGATTGCGCCACACCGAATCCTCGGTGTACGCGGCGGCGACACGCTCGGGATCCCTGGTGTTCCAGGCATTCTCGGCGGCGCGCACCTTGGCTTTGGCGGATTCCAGGTCGAACGGTGGCAGCGGAGGTCGCATGGCATTTCCTTCTCGGGTTTCGGGGTCAGGGGTTGACCGGGAGAGTTCGGCAGCGCCCCAGCGGAGCGAGCCCGCGCCGGGGACATCGATCACTTCCGCGATGATGAAGTCGATCGAGCACTGGGCTCCGGCTGTGAAGGTTACCGGCGCCCAGGACAATTAGGCGGTTCCGGCGGGTTGCCAGGTTCCGCCGGTACTCCAGTCCGGGATCAGGATGCCGAAGTCCGCCGATCGGTCCAGGTCGGAGACGTTCAGGCCGATGCGCCCGGTGGACAACCGGGGCGTAGTGGCTGTCGTCATCGTGATCCTCCTCGGAATTTTTTAGCCGACATATGGAGTTTTAACAGTTAGAACATAATGAGGAGCACTGCGCACGTCAACCTCTAAAATCAATTTCACTAGTTAGAACGGCGGTGGTTGCCTTGGCGACGCGAGGGAGATCGTTACCCTCAGTTATGCCCGATCCACGCCCCCACCTCGGTGAACCGCTCGCACTCGACCTGCTGAACACCCGGTGGATCCAGGACGGACCGCGGGATCTACTCACCGATGTCGCGAGCCTGGGCGTGTGGTTGACCTCGGCCGGACTCGACGATCGTGCGAATGCGGACGAGCGGACCCTGCAGGCGGTACTCGCGGCCCGCACCGCCATCTACGACGTGGTGAAACACGCATCGCACACCGCGCTCAACCAAGTGCTCGACCACGGCCGAATCCGACGCACCCTCACCGACACCGGCCCCGCCGATATCGTCGACGTACCCGAAACCACATGGCTGCCCGGTTGGCTCGCCGCCGACAGCCTGCTGCGGCTACTGGCGCAAGCACCGGACCGGATCCGCCAGTGCGCCCATCCGGACTGCGTGCTGTTCTTCTACGACACCTCGAAAAACGGCACCCGCCGGTGGCATTCGATGGCGACCTGCGGCAATCGCACCAAGGCCGCACGCCATTACGCGAAAAAGGCCTGAGCTCAGCAGAGTTCGTCGAGCAGTCGGTAGTAGTCCAGGCGTCGCCGGTCCGGCTCGGCGAGCCCATAGGCGGCGTAGAACGCGCTCAGTTGGTCGGCATCGAAGTCCGCGCGCAGATCGCGCTCGACCAAGGCCAGGTCGCGGTATCGATCCGCGACACCCAAACCACCCAGATCGATCAGCAGACCACCGTCCAGCACATTGGACGGGGTGAAATCACCGTGCGCGATAACAAGATCCTCGTCCGGCGGACGTTCGTCGAGCAGTCTTTGGTAGATCTGTTCCGGCGTCAACCCTCGATGGTCGTCATCGAAGTCGTCGACATCGACCAAACCCTCGAGCACACGGCGTCGCGCCCGGGACAGCATGACACCCAACGTACCGTCGAACGGGCACCCGGCGACGGGAATGTCATGCAGACGCCGCAGCAGCGCGCCCATGACCGCGCCCACCGATTCCGACGGTGCAGCAGCCAGACTCGGTAGCCTCGCGTCGGCGAGGACCAGGACGTCCGCTTCGAACACGGCAACGTCCGGTACTTGTATACCCTTGCCACACAACCAATTCAGCCGCGCATACTCACCAGCAGCCTGCGGTCCCCGCTTGACCCGGTACGCACCATTGACGTGCGCGACACCGCCGCGCACCCCCTCGTACTGCGCCGACCACAGGGGGTCGGCGCCCAGCAGTGCGGCGACCGTCGGCGGCAAGGTCGTCGGCAGGTCGTCGAGGAGGTCGAGGGTGGTGCGCGTGGATTCGATCAGCTCGGTATCCCCCTCGACGACGCGCAGTTTCAGCGCCTCGGTGAGCCGCGCCCTGGCCTCGGCCAGTCTGCCCTGCTCGGCGAGGGCCTGGCCCAGATGCTGCAGCGCGAAGGAGAGCACCTCGGGGTCGCCGGCTCGGTCCACAGCGCGGCGATACAGCGTTTCGGCGGTGACGGTGTCACCCCAGTAGCGATAGACATCGCCGAGATTGATCCAGACCGACATCCGGCGATAGTCACTATCGGCGAGTTCGAGCGCGCGATCGAGGTGATCGAGGGCCTCGGCGTAGCGGCCGAGCAGCATCAGCTCGATACCGATCTTGCGGAATTCGGCGAAGTCAACCGGCCGCGCGGCCGCGACGCGAGCGGCCAACTGCGCGTGATCGGTGGGCATCATGCGCAGCCGCTCGTCGAAGCGGTGTCCGTGCTCGGTCACCGCTGCGCCTCGCTGACGCTCGGCTCCGCCGTGACCGACGGTGCTGTGCTTGTCGTGCCCTCGCTACGCTCGGTCACCAGCGTGATCTCGGTACGTCGAAATCCGCGCACAGCGCGCGCCACACCTCACGTGGGTCGATGCCCGCCTCGATGGCGGCAGCGCCCGTCCGCCCACCCAGCGCCGGGATGGTGTGGTCCTCGAGCAGCGCATCGCCGCGGGCCACGCCGAACTCGGTGTGCAACAGCTCCTGGAACTCGGTCAACCGCACGGTAGTCAAGATACTCGCGCCGCCGCCGCCTCTCATCGACCCCGTCCGGACTGTCGCGAGCCCGGATGCGGATCTGCACCGGTTCCAGTGTCAGCCTGCGCTAGTGGGTCCGGACGCCGCGCACGTCATGGCAGACGCGGATCGGATCGGCGACTTCCGCGATACCCGCGGCCGCTCGCCGTGCCGCAGTCGTGTAGTCGGGTGTGTTGAGCAGATCGAGGACCGCGGTGCGCACCGCATCGGCGGTCAGCGGACGGACCAGTATCGAAACACCTTGGCGAGCAGCACGATTGGCCAACTCCCATTGGTCGCCGCCACCGGGAACCGTGACGATCGGCACCCCCGCGAGCAGAGATTTCGCGAGCAGGCCGTGGCCGCCGCCACCCACCACGACCGAGGCGTGGGTGAGCAGTTCGTCTTGGCGACCGAGTCCGGCGGTTGCCCACGGTGGCAGGTCGGTGGGCGGAGTGTCGAGCATGGAAATGGCCACCCGCACGCCCGCGCCGTCCAATGCTTCCAGCACCGTTTCGACCATGCCCGCGGCACCGGTGTGCGCGGTCGACGGCGCCACCACGACCAGCGGCTCGTCACCGAGCGGTGGTTCGAGGATTTTCGGAGTCGGCTCCCACAGCAGCGGGCCGACGATGTGGGTGCGCTCGGGCCAATCGGGGCGCGGCACCTCGAGTGCGGGCAAGGTGGCGATCAGGCGGGCCGCCGGGCCTGGATCGGCAGTGGGCAGCCCGACGCTTTCGCGGGCCCGCTCCCGCTGACGCACACCGTTGCGAATGGCGCGAGCGGTCATGGTGCGCAACATGCCGTCGCGCAGGCGCCCGCGCACCCCCGCACCTGGCGCGAGGCCACTTCCGATGGGCGGCAACGCTTTCGACGGCAGGTACAGCGGATGCGGCGACAGCTCGACCCATGGGACCCCGAGTCGCTCGGCAGCCATCCCACCACCCGCGGTCAGCACATCCGACACCACGAGCTCCGGCAGCATCGCGCTCAGATCGGGCAGGACTTCGGTCGAAATATGTGCCGCGCGCTCATGGATGCGCTGACCGGCATCATTGTCGTCGTCGACCGTGCGCGGCGCGAGTCCCTTGAGTCTGCGTACCGCGATGCCCGCCTGCTTGGCGGCGTCGAACCAACGCGGTCCGGTGAACAGCACCGGATCGTCACCGGCGGCCAGGAATCGTTCACACAGCGCCAGCGCCGGAAACGCATGGCCGGGATCCGGCCCGGCAACAACGGCAACACGCATGCGGCCAGCCTGCCACATCGATGTCGGAATACCACGCGCCGTGGATCGGGTTCAGCCGAGCCCAACCGATCCGCCGCCGGGAGCGTTCATCGAAATGCCACCGGGACGCAACCCACCGAGCGCTGGATGGACGGCATCATGGTCTAGATGATTGATTCCAAGGGGTCGGTGGATGCCGGACCGTGCCGGGATCATTTCGCGAGGCACGCCCACCGCGGTCACGGACACCGATCGCTGGCCGGTGAGCGCATGGAGTGCTACGAAACACGCTGCCGCACAGGGGTACTCGCGCATGGCGCGGGGCGGATGTGAAGCGAGGGTGTCGAAGATCAATGTGTGACGAAAGACCTGGACACCCTCGCAACTGCACTCTATGTCAGGACCGATGATCTGCTGAAGACCTCGCCGGAGTTGGCGCCCTGGCGGCCTCGTGTCGGTTTCGAGCCGGAACTGACCGACGCCGAACTGGTGACCCTGGCGGTGATACAAGCACTGCTGGGATTCACCTCCGAGCGCCGCTGGTTGCGGCACGCCCGCAAGCACCTGGGGCA
Organism: Nocardia citri; assembly: GCF_054065835.1. Lineage (NCBI taxonomy): Bacteria > Bacillati > Actinomycetota > Actinomycetes > Mycobacteriales > Nocardiaceae > Nocardia > Nocardia citri. Next base: position 5,571 of record NZ_JBSUQM010000014.1, on the reverse strand, counting down.
TCTGTTCGGGTACCTGCCGCAGCAATCCGGCTACAACAAGCGCCTGCGGAAGGCGTCGCCGCTGATCAAGTCGGTGATCCGACTACTGGCGGCCGACACCACACTGTGGACCGACGACGTGTGGGTCATCGATTCCACGCCGGTCGAATGCGGCCGATCGACCGAAACGGTGCGCCGCTCGGATCTGGCGGGCTGGGCCGAATACGGTTACTGCGCTTCGCATTCCCGTTTCTTCTGGGGCCTGCGGCTGCACCTGGTGTGCACCCTCGGTGGGCTGCCGGTCGGCTTCGCGTTAGCCGGGGCCAAGGCCGACGAACGTCAGACACTGCTCGACATCCTCACCGTCGATCCCGAACTTGCCGGTCACCGCCCGGGCCAAACCCTGATCGGCGACAAGAACTACTTCGGCAAGGAGTTCGAGACAGCACTGGCCGACAAGGGCATGCGCCTGCTGCGCCCGGCACGCAAGAGCGAACCCGAACGGCCCGGTGCCGGACTGTTCAAACCGCTGCGCCAGATCATCGAATCGATCAACCAGACCTTCAAGGGACAGCTCGACCTGGAACGACACGGTGAACGCACCCCCGACGGCGTTGTCGTGCGGGTACTGCAACGCATCCTCGCCATGACCGCAGCCATCTGGCACAACGACACCATCGGCGAGCGGATCCACCGATCTCTCACCTGCTACGACCACTGACCCCGGGAATCAATCATCTAGACCATTCCTTCCGCGCAGATTGGGTGCCCGTCACCACCGTCGACGAATTGCTGAACCTGCTGACCGACTGCGCCGACGTCTGGGATATGCCCGACCGCAGCGCCGACCCATCGACATCGTGAACCACGACCTGCAATGCGCGGAGTTGCTGCGCCGAACCCATTCGGGCGACGAAGAACTCCAACTCGCCGGACTCCTAGACGATATCGGCCACAAACTCGCCCCCGGCGACGATGCGGGCCACGCCAAGCACGGTGCGAACGCCATCCGCGCACTACTCGGCGACCGCGTCGCCCGACTGGTCGAACTGCACGTCGTCGCCAAACGCTACTTGGCCGCCACCGACACCACCACACCCCGTCCCCCGCCAGCCGACGCACCCTGAGCGCCCAAGGATGCCCCATGACCGAGGCCGAAATCGCCGAATTCCGAACCGATCCCGACTTCACCGCGGCCCTCGCCCTCCGCCGCGCCGACGACGCGGGCAGAGTGGTCGGCCTACGACTCGCCTCCGTCGAATCCTGGCGCCCAGTGATCGAACGGGTTGCGGCCCCCAGTGAACTCAACCGATTTCAAAACTCCCCCACCCATCCGTTACCCTTGCTCAGCAACACCGGTCCGGGTGGCGGAATGGCAGACCCGCTAGCTTGAGGTGCTAGTGCCCTTTATCGGGCGTGGGGGTTCAAGTCCCCCTTCGGACACAGACAGTACGCCAACCCGTGGCCGTGGGTTCGACTCGGCGGTAACCGCGTGGTCGTGGTGGTTGTAGGTGGGTTTCAGCCCTAGTTCTCGGTATATCTCCAGCTTGTCGCCGGGTTCGGCGGCCCGCAGGATCGCGAGGATTCCACCGAGTGCCTCGACCAGTTGACGGATTTCGTCGCGGCGGTAAGTTGAGCGGCCAGGACTGTCCGTTCGCGGTGTATGTCGCTGCTCCACGCGGCGACCATCGCGGGGTCTGCACCGGCCTCGAGGGCGGCGCGATGTCTGGCGAGTTGGCGCATGGTCGAGGACCAGGTACGGCGGTTGCGGCAGCGGATCTTCGCGGCATCACAGGTAGGGGACCTGAAGAAGGTCCGGAATTTGCAGAAGCTGATGCTTCGTTCCCGCGCGAACGCACTGATGTCGGTGCGGCGGGTCACGGAGATCAACGCAGGCCGCAAGACCGCCGGGATCGATGGCGAGGTGGTGACAGATGCGGAGCAGAAGAAGACCGACATGGTCGGCTGGCTGCAGCAGGACACCACGGCGTGGTGGCCGCGGCCGGTCAAGGGCGTGTATATACCGAAAGCAACGGACGCCGCCGCGGACTGAGGATTCCCGTGATCGCTGATCGAGCATTGCAAGCGCTGGTAGTCAACGCGTTGGAACCCGAGTGGGAGGCCCGGTTCGAACCCAGATCCTATTGGTTCCGGCCGGGCCGGGGATGCCATGACGCCATCGTGGCCATTATCCACACCACCGCCAGCCGCACCGACGCCAAACGCGTGTGGATCCTCGACGCCGATCTGGCCGCCGTGTTCGACCACCTCGACCACGGCCACATCGTCGGCTCGCTCAGCACGTTCCCCGCCAGGGGACTCGTGCGGCAGTGGCTGACCGCCGGCGTGGTCGATCAAGGTCGTTTCGCGCCGACCGAGGAGGGTGCCCCACAAGGAGGGTTATGCGCAGTGCGGCTGGATGTGGGCTGGTGACAGTGGATTTCGGGGTCGAACGCTGCGCATAACCCTTCGTGGTGGGCGTTGGGCTCACAGACTGGAGAGCCAGTCGAGTAGTCCGGTGTCGCGGTTCCATTCGGGCAGTTCGTCGGTGACGATGTCGGTGTAGGCGGCTTCGAGGGCTTTGCGTTTGGCCTCGGTGGAGGCGCGGGCGTAGATCTCGGTGGTAGTCAGATCGACGTGCCCGAGGATGTCACGGATGAACGGTAACGCCACGCCTGCCTCGTAGAGATGCATCGCCTTGCTGTGGCGCAGGATATGCGGGCTGAGATCCGCGTCGGCCAGCGCCGGATCTGCGGCGCGGGTTTGATATTTGGTGAGGATCCAGGCGACGCCGCCGCGGCTGAGCTTGCGGTGATGCTGATTGGTGAACAGCGGGTGGTCGTTGTGGCCGGGCCGGTCGAGGCTGTGTTCGGTCAGGTAGGCGTTCAGCAGTGCCGCGGTGTTGTCGCCGATCGGGACGTGGCGGGTCTTGCAGCCCTTGCCGGTCAGCACCACCAGCGGCGGGGGTGCCAGGCGGATGTCGCCGGCGGTGAGGTCGGCGAATTCGGAAACCCTGGCGGCGGTGTCGTAGAGCGTGGCCAGCAGGGTCGCGTCGCGGCGGCCTCGCCGGGTGGCCCGGTCGGGTGCGGCGAGCAGGCTGCGGGTTTGTTCGACGGTCAGGTGATTCACCCGCGGCTGGGCGTCGCGTTTGGCGGGGACGGCGAGAATGGTCTGACAGCAGGCCATTCGGGCCGGGTCTTGGGATTGCAGCCACCGGAAGAACGAGCTGACCGCGGCGAGGCGCTGGTTGCGGGTCGAGATGCTGTTGTGCCTTTCGGTTTCGAGCCAGTCGAGGAACCCGGTGACCGCGGCGGCGTCGAAGCAGTCGAGTGTGAGTCTCTCGGGCCGGGACGGATCTGTTGTCGCGGAACCAGGCGATCAGCAGTTTGAAGGTGTCGCGGTAGGAGGCGATGGTGTGGGGTGAACAGCCGCGCAGCCCGGCCAGATGCGCGGTGAGGAACCGGTGCAGCAGCACCGCGAAATCAGTTGCCATGACCCGCTCCTGGCGTGACCGGCGCGATGATGTCGCCGTAGGCTCGCTGGACGGCGGCGGTGATGTGCGGGTAGGACTCGGCGGTCAACCTCAGGTAGTAGTCGGTGTCGGCGATGCTGGAGTGACCCATGTAAGCCTGCAGGACCGGCAGCAACGCGCCGACGTCCATCCCGCGGGCGAACCACGACCGAAGATTGTTGACCGCCATCGTGTGTCGCAGATCATGGACCCGGGGGCCGTGGCCTCGGCCCCCGTGCGGGATGCGGGCCTGCCAGAGGAACCGGCGGAAGTTCTTGTCGATGTTGCCGATCGTCAACGCAGCGCCGGCCCTGCCGGGGAAGAACCAGTCGCCGCCGGTGCGCCCGGCGACGTGAGCGTGGTAGCCGGCCAGCCTGTCGCGCAGCCCAGCGCTGACCGGGACCTGACGGTCCTTGCCGCCTTTGCCATCGCGGATGGTCAGCACCCCGGCGTCGAGGTCGACATCGCCGAAACGCAGCAGCCGCGCTTCGGAAGCGCGCAGCCCGCAGGCGTAGATCGTGCGGAACAGTACCGGCATGACCAGGTGCCGGAAAGGGACCTGGCAGTCGTAGTGGCAGAGGTCGGTCCGACCGAACAGAGCCGCCAGTTCGGAATCGGTGTAGATGTGCGGGACGTAGCGGGCAGGGTGGGGCAACGCCCCGGCGGGCAGGACGTAGGCCGCGGCGCCCCGGCGGCCCATCCAGCGGGCCAGTTCCCGCACCGGCGCGACCAAACCGTGCAGGGTCGCCGGGGCGACGCCGCGGCGGCGGGCGGCGTCGATCCACGCCTCGACCGAGGCTTGGGTGGGTGCCTGCTGTCCGGGAAACCGGTCCGCGGTGAACGCGGCGAACCGGTTCAGCACCCGCTGTTCGGCGTCGTATTTGTAACCGGTGGCGCGTTTCTCGGTGATCAGTGCGGTGATCGCGTCGGTCATCGGCATAGCGGCGGTGTTCATCGCGATGCCCCATCCGCTGGTGCGTCGGGGTCCAGCGCGCACTGCGCCAGCAGACTCAGCGAGGATTTCAGGTAGACGCCGGCCGATTCGGCCGATTGATGACCCAGGATGTCGGCGATCTGCTCGACCGGAGTGCCGGCCTCCATCAGCCGAGTGGCCAGGGTGTGGCGCAGCGAGTGCATGCCGTGGCGGCGTTTCTCACTCACCGGAACGTGTGCTGCCCGAGCGTGTTTGACCAGGATCTGATGCAGATGATCCTGGTCGGAGAACGCGCCGATCGGCGCGGTGTGCCGCACGAACACCTGCGGGCAGTCGCAATCCGGGCGGCCGTGACGCAGGTAATCGATGACCGCCCAGCCGACATCCTTCAGTAGCGGTAGCCGAACCTCGTGACCGGTCTTGGCTTGGGTCACCAGCAGCCGGTTGCCCGGCCAGTCGAAGTCGGCGAACTCCAGCCGCTTGACGTCGATTCCGCGCAGACCGAGCCGGGTGATCAGCAGGATGATCGCGTAATCGCGTTTCCCACACGGGTTGTCGCGGTCGATCGCTGCCACGATCCTGGCCACCTCACCGGGATCCCAGACCGACGGGATCCGCGCCTGTCTGGTCGAACGCGCCGCCGGCACCGCGTCCAGGCAGGCGCCGTCGACCAGGCCCGCCGCGGCGGCGAACCGCAGGAACGACCGGACCGCGCACAGTTTCTGCTCGACGGTCTTGACCTGGTATCCGGTCAGGGTGGCGACGAACGCGCCGATCACGGCGGCGTCGCAGCAGCCCAGCCCTGCGCGAGTGTTGGTGAACGCGAGGAACTCCGCGGCCAGCGTTGCGTATGTCCGCACCGTCGAGACCGAACGACCGGTCGAGCGCAGGTGCACCTGGAACAAGGCGATCGTCGCGGTGCCGGCGGCGTCGAGTTTGCTGACCGACCGGCTGTAGCGGCGCAGGACCGCGCCATGGACGGCGTAGTCGGCCAGCATCTGGGCGACCCTGAACAGGTAGACGTCGGTTTGCTTCAGAGTGCCAGCCTGTTCCTTGGCGAAGAAGCCGCACACATCATCGACCCACGCCATCGCCGCGTCCAGGGAGAACTCCTCGACACCACGAGCGTCGAAGTGTCTCTGCATCC